>CAZRXU010000044.1:0-19313 GCA_964604135.1 uncultured bacterium
TAATCTCTCGGTTGTAGTATAGTCTGAAAAGGGATTGATTCATAGTCTGCATTCCGTGCTTCTGCCCGGCCTGCATCATACCGTAGATCTGATGCAGTTTATCATCTCTTATTGCGGCTTTAACAGCAGGAGTACAGATAAGTACTTCTGCAGCCAGGGCCCTGCCAATGCCTCTCTGCCTGGGAATAAGCTGCTGGGTAAGCACTCCAAGCAGAACAAACGACAACTGACTTCTTATCTGCGACTGGCTGGAAGCAGGAAATGTATCAATAATTCTGTTGATGGACTCATAGGTGCTGTTTGTGTGAAGAGTGGCCAGTGTGAGGTGACCGGTTTCGGCAACATTCAGTGCAACCGACATAGTCTCTTTGTCGCGCATCTCTCCTATCAGCGCTACATCCGGATCCTGGCGCAGAAGGTACCGAAGAGCTTTTCCAAACGATTCTGTATCACTGCCAATTTCCCTCTGGTTAACAATACCCTTGTCGTGGTGATGTACATACTCGATGGGATCTTCGATGGTAATAATATGGCACCTGCGTCTGCTGTTTACTCTTCTTACTATTGAGGCAAGAGTGGTAGACTTGCCGCAACCGGTAGGACCTGTTACTAGAATCAACCCCTGTCTTTTATCTGCCAGATTTGTAATTATATCTGGCAATCCAAGCTCTTCAAAATCAAGGATCTCGTAGGGTATTACTCTTATTGCCGAAGCCACACAGCCCCTCTGAGTGAAAACATTGGCTCTGAATCGTGACAAACCTTTTATTCCGAATGCAAGATCAAGCTCCTTATCCATCTCGAAGCGCTTCTTCTGCTCATCTTTCAGAAGACTGTAAATCAGTGACTGCGTTTCGTTGGGAGTAAGAGGGTCATACTCCATACGAGTCAGTTCACCATCAATTCTGATGGTTGGTGGTGCACCAACGGTAAGATGGAGATCTGTGGCTCTTCTCTCCATCATCTCCTTCAGGAGCGTCTTTATGTTCACACTACCCTCCTTTGCAGGGCCTTGCCCCGGAATAAACTATGGCGAAATGGAACTGATCTGTTTTTCCAGTTTACAGTTCATCGCGGCAATCTTAACATCTTCCTCATCATCAGCAGTAACTCTTGCTACTTCCTCCAGGGTAATCATACCCTGTTTGAACTTCGCCACGGCATCCATCCTTAGAGTACGCATTCCATTCTTCACTGCGAGCAGCCTTAACTCTGTAGATGAAACACGGTTAATAACAGCCTGTTTCAACTCTCTGTCAAGGGTAAGCACCTCATAGATACCCTTTCGCCCCTTGTTTCCTGACCCTCCACAGTACTTGCACCCCCGTCCCCGCATGGTTCTGATTCCAGACATCTCTGCAGGATCGATGCCAACTTCCTGAAGCTCGGAGTCTGGCCATGTGTAAGGCTCTTTGCACTTCTTGCATATTGTCTTTACAAGTCTCTGCGCCATTATGGTTCTGATCGCACTGGAAACAAGAAATGGCTTGATCCCAATATCAACAAGCCTGTTAATTGTACCCGGAGCATCATTTGTATGTATTGTGGAGAAAACCAGCTGCCCTGTCAAGGCTGCCTTTATTGCTATTGAGGCTGTTTCGAAATCTCTTATTTCGCCCACCATGATAATGTTCGGGTCCTGCCTGAGAATTGCCTTCAGAGCCGCTGCAAAATCATAACCCATGGAGAAGTCGATCTGGGTCTGCACAAGCCCGTCTATGTTGTACTCTACCGGGTCTTCCGCAGTATGTATGTTAACAGCCGGTGTGTTGAGAGAACTCAGTGCCGAATACAGTGTTGTGGTTTTACCGCTGCCAGTAGGGCCGGTAACAAGAACAATACCGAACGGAGAGTTAACTCCCGCCAGGAAAGCCTTCAGGGCATCTTCTGGAAATCCCAGGTCTCGGAGATTAAGCTGGAGATTCCCCCTGTCAAGAATTCGAAGTACAATCTTTTCGCCGTCAATTCCCGGAACCGAATTCACCCGGAAATCTATTATTCTGTTATCTACCTTTGCTTTTATTCTGCCGTCCTGTGTTCGCCTGCGCTCTGCTATATTCATACCTGACATGATTTTAAGCCTTGACAATATCGGATTCTGCATCTGGGGATTAATCTTGTACACTTCCGAGCAGATACCGTCACGCCTGTATCTGATTCTAAGATATTTCTCGTAGGGCTCTATGTGTATATCTGAAACCTCTGTTCTAACTGCTCTTGCAATCATACTATCTACAAATTTTATTACCGGCGCATCAGACCCTCCGCCAAGATCTTCTTCCAGATCGAATTCATCATCAAGCTCCTCACCCTCAAGGCTTGAAACCTGTTCAAGAAAGTCTTCATCTTCGTCGTAGTCATCAAGGGTCTCATCTACACTTACCAACGCATCTACCTGGCCATAAACATCGTCAAGAGCTCTTCTTACAGCAGACGGAGCCGATGCGTAAACCACAACTTCCTTGCCTGTTGCAAACTTTATCTCATCTATCACATAAAGGTTTGCCGGATCAGCCATTGCGGCAAACAGCGTACTGCCCTCTACCCTCACCGGAACAACAAGGTTTTCCCTGGCAAATGACTCGTTCAGCAATGACGCATTCTTTGAATCCAGACCTGTTTCGTTCAGATATATAGGCTCTATACCGTAAATTTCAGCGAGAAACTCTGTTATCAGTTCTTCCGTTACCTGCCCACCCAGAACAAGAGCTTCAGCCAGCGCTGTTTCCCCGGGCCCCCATTCCCCGGCAATTCTGTCTACATCTTCCTGCTCAACCAGGCCGGACTGCAGCAGAACCATGGCCAGACGGTTATACATTCGAAACAGTCTCCCTTATTACCTCATCAAATGTAGTAATACCCCGTTCTAGTTTACGAAGTGCTGCTTCTCGAAGGTTGACCATACCTTTCCGAAGCGCTGCCTTTTCAAGCTCTACACTGTTGGCATCGCCCTCGATCAGTGTACGCATCTCATCATCTATCTGCATAACCTCGTAGATGCCTGTTCTTCCACTGTATCCGGTCTGGTTGCACTTTGAGCATCCGGTACCTTCGTAGAATGTAATATCCTTGAATCTCTCTGGATCTATTCCAGCCTCAAGCATCGCTTCCCTGGGCACCAGAACCGGAGTTTTACAGTTGTTGCACACTTTCCTTATCAGCCGCTGACTACAGATGCACACCAGAGAAGTACTCAGCATGTATGGCTCGGTGCCCATATCAACAAGACGGTTGATAGTACTGGGGGCATCGTTGGTGTGTGCGGTAGAAAGAACAAGGTGGCCGGTAAGTGCAGCACGAATAGCGATCTCGCTTGTTTCCTGATCTCTGATCTCACCAACCATGATTATGTCTGGATCCTGCCTTAGATAAGCTCGAAGAGCCTTGGCAAAAGTAAGCCCCACATCCACATTCATCTGAACCTGATTGATACCTTTCAGGTTGAACTCTACTGGGTTCTCTGCCGTCATGATGTTTACACCCACATCATTCAGCTCGGTAAGAGCAGAATACAGGGTTGTGGTTTTTCCGCTTCCACTGGGTCCGGTAACAAGCACAATACCGTACGGCCGCTTAATACCTCTTCTGAACTGGTAAAGTGTATCTTCCTCAAACCCCAGAACATCCAGGTTCAATTGAACTTTTGAGCGGTCAAGAAGTCGAACTTCAACTTTCTCCCCGAAAAGGGTAGGCAGTGTGGAAAGACGCATATCAACAAACCTGTCTCCCACCCTTACCTTGGTTCTGCCATCCTGTGGAAGATTGTGTTCGGCAATGTTCATACCTCCCAGAATTTTCAGTCGACTGACCATTGCCTGTCTGTACTTCCTGCTGGGTCGCATTATTTCATGCAGCACACCATCTATCCTGTAACGGATTCTTATGAATTTCTCAAACGGTTCAAAGTGTATATCACTGGCCCCCCGTTTAACCGCGTCTGCCACTACACTGTTTACAAGCTTAACCACAGGTGAGTCGGAAAGCTCCAGAGAAAGGTCTTCTTCATCTTCCTCTTCTTCCTCCTCCTGTATAAGAGAGAAAAATGCATCGTCTCCCACAACCAGTTCGTCATCTGATGCAAGAAGTTCCGATTCCTTCGCGTCCGCCCTTTCAACATCTTCAACTGGAACGATTGCGTCTGTTGCCCCGTAGTATTTGTGCAAAGCCCGCTGAATCATGGAGGATGCACAGATGTGAGGTTCTATTTCCATGCCCAGAGAGAATCTCAAATCGTCTATTGAAAACAGATTCTGAGGGTCTGCCATGGCAAGAACAAGTTTCCGCCCATCTCTCTCTACAGGAATAACCTCGTAGTGCAATGCGAGTTTTGCAGAAACCAGATTAAGTACATTCTGGGGAATATCCACACCATCGATATTAATGGCTTCGATACGATTCTGTCTTGCAAGATAATCATTTAATTTATCTTCTGTAATAAGGTTCATCTTAACAAGATTGTAGCCCAGTCTACCGCCCTCGTTCTTCTGGTGTTCAAGGGCATTTTCGAGCTGATCCTTATCCAGAAGCCCCGCTTTCAGCAACATCTGGCCCAGTTTCATTAAAACCTCTTCCTTACCTCAAAGCTAAAAGTGAGAACTCACGAATGCCTAACTTTTAATCACAAAGCCTGAATGTCAAGAGCAGCACTAAAAGTTAATTGTGACTGAAAGATTCAGCCCCACATCCTTCTGATCATACTGATTGTTAACCTTGTCTTTTTTCCAGCCATAAATGGCTGTCATTGAAGCTGTAACCGTTCCAAAATCATACGAAGCTGACGGCTCGATACGCCACTCTGTTTTATCTGACTGAACCTGAGTCTCTCCAGACTGTCCTCCGGTGACTTCGCTTCTCAGGGTCGATCTGGTAATAGACAGCGATGTTGTCAGGTCACTTCGGAATGACAGCCTTAACCTGTCAAGAATGGGAATGGGAATTGCAAGCCCGCCAGGTGCACTGAAGCTGTATGTGAGTTTAAGCTGCGCCGAGTTGTTCCCCGAACGAACAACCGCAGAGGTGCCGGTGTAATTCCTCGTTTCTGTACTTGACATGTTATCTGACAGCGTCAACTGTACTCTGTTGTCAAAAGACCCAGTAAAACTAAACAGCGGGCTCCATCTGGAGGTTTCCGATTTGCTCACAGGAGTAAGACTGTCGCCTTCTACCCTTGACGAGGTGCTTGTTTCAAGTTTGTAGCCGCTGCTCACAGAGCCGTTTCTAAGAAAGGCAAGAGGCGCATACCTCTCCAGTCCGCTCCATGAAACTGTAACCGACGGCCATGTTGTGTTGTCTGTTCTATTCCAGAAACCAGAATAGAAACTCTTGTTGTCTGAATCATTGTACTCAACTCTTACAGACATGGTATTCGTAGGTCTATACCCTCCGGAAACCTGAACTGAATTCGAAGTTGTTCTGTTGTACGGATCAAGCCCTTCAATACCAGGTTCAAAACCGAACTGGTATCCGGAAGAAGGTAAAAATGGAACATCGTTGTAATCACTGCCCCTCGATCTTGAGAATACTATGTTTGGATCTGTGATTCTGTCTGCCCATCTCTCCATCTTGCTTAACAGCCATCTGGGGCTGCCTGGCAGTGCATCTTCATCAAGCCGTTCATCCCGCAGCCTTGCAATTGATCTAAGCGTGTGCGCAAGCCCCAGCCTCAGGTTAAGCCTGGCAGTTACGTCACAACCCACATCCGGGCTACTTAATGTATCTGCACCTGTTGAAGTGTGGGGACTTAACCTGACCATACCGTACCTGGCATCCCAGCTCATTCTGGGCTTCAGAAAATTCCAGAAGTTTATCTCCTGGCCGACACTAACATTCTGATTCCTGGAAACCTCTCTTCCAATGTTTATTCCAGTGCGGGGTTCGTTCCACGGATAGTACATATCTCTTCGTACAGAGAGGCTGTAGGATGCAGTAAGCCCCTTCCATGGGTTAAATGACACATTTCCGTCTGTTAGAAGAACTCGCTCAATGTCATTCCTTGTTTGAACAGTATCCTGATTTGCGATGTCATACATCACATTTCTTCCACGCTTCCAGCTGGCTCCAAAACCAAATCGGGTTGGTCTGAACCTGATGTCTTCCAGAATGGGCATACGAAACAAACTCATACGCCCAAGACTGAGGTCGTAGGTGAATGATACATTCTCGTTCTCCGTGGAATCCCGTGTAGTAGGTGTTCTGCCCCAGCCTCTTCCAAGAGCATGACGAATGTGAACAGGATCAAACAGATACCGTCCGGCAAAATCGTCGGAACGACCACTTCTTCTCCACTGTATTGAAGTGTCCCACTGGTTCGACTCCGTGCGATACAACCAGGTTTCATCGCCTTCCAGTCGTATATCGCTGTTGGTGGCATACCGGGGTTCTGTAAAACTGCGACTCCATGCGTAGGTTGCCGGTAAAAGCCAGTTCCACACTGGGGGGGTGAACCTATCAATATTCAGTGTTGACGAAGCTGTGTATCTGGTAACCGTAGTACCTGTGCCACTGGTCTTCCCCAGTCCATGAAAATCATCATCAATCATCCTGTAATCGCCTGACATTGAAAGCATATCAGCAAAATCAATATCACCGGACACCCTGTGGGCATTGCCAGGTTCCAGGTAGTGGCCTTTAACGGTGATGTCGTCAACCCAGACCTGGCTGTTAAGAACGGGAAGATTTGTGTTTCTTACTCCCAGCCCTAGCATCATTACTTCAGACAGCGATGGATTCCCGACAACGGCAAGGTTTCCGGATCTGAGATTGTCCTCTCCGGTCTGATCTCTCATTGCTTTAAGATCTACAAGATCTTGAAGCTCCACAGTAACTACCTGCCATCCCGGCTGAATCTCTGCAAACACCGCGTAGTAGTTAAGGCTGTCTCTTCCAAGCTGCAGAAACATTTCTCCTCCCTGGGAGGAACCGTAGAAAGGAAAACTCAAGGATCTGTACTGTGTGTAGTTCTCGGTGGAATAGAAAGTCTGCCGGGCAACACCCTGGTGACCGGAAAGCAGCTCTGAACAGTCCATACAAACTGACTGCTCAAGTTTTGGCTCACCCTCGCGATCTTTACCCGGGTCAATACCGGGAGGCGGATTATCGATGTAGTCCTGGTTCTGCCTGTTGTTCACAACAGAAACAGTAAAAGACTCTTCGGGTTCAATCGGAATACCAATAGGTTCCCACAGCGTAATACTGTTGGGTTTCCACCTGTTGCCCACAAGACCCATATCGTAAAACTCCAGAGTATCCTGCTGCGTAAACCCATCTGTCCACACGCGGGCGTATGTAATCTTCTCCCATGTGGGAGATCCTGTGCAAAATGAAGGAACAGATACAAGCAGTGAATCATCCAGTGGAACCTGTATCAACATCCAGCCACTTGAGCTAGTGGAAACAATGTACTCGGGATTATCAAGGGGAATTCTCACTCTGAAGAATGCGTTACTTCTGTCAAGAACACCATTCCTGTTAAGATCTTCAGTATCAAGCCTGCCGTTGTTCTCACAGTTGTTGATAGCATCAAATCTTACATTGAGCGAATCACCGGCTTCATACCTGTAGTTGTCGTGATTGGGGTCTGGATTGCCTGAACTATACCCCGGTTCATCCGCAGAGTGCAGCGTATCCAGACCTGTGTCTTCAGTTGTCGACATTATTCCATCCGAGTTTAAATCCTCGGTATCAAGCCTGTCGTTAGCCTGCCGGACAAGTTCATCTCCAACTCGTTCAAGCCAGTATGTATCTTCATCAATTCTCTCCCCAAGATCAATGTACAGGTTTGCACCGGTGGCGCAGCCTGTAGCTCTGACATAAAGGGAAAGGTGTGTTTTCTGTGAGAAATCAGCACCGTACCTTTCAATACACCTCTGGAATCCGCCCCAGGAACCGGTCGGGTTGCTGGAATCGGGTGTAAAAACAAACTGAAGAATACTGCTGAGCTTCTTCATGGCATCGTTACCTGTTTCTCCGGGAACAATGTCGTGGAGTGACCACCTGTCTGTTGCGTTGTACCATCTGCATTCCCCTGCGGGAGACAGAAAAGATGAACCGTTCACAGGCTTTGAACAGTAAAACCATGCGGAACGCGATTGCCCAATGGGAAATGTAGACTCGGATCCCTCCATATCATCAAGCCACGCCTTGCTCTCGCCGGAAGGCAGACTCACTGCCATTTCGCCGGAAAGAACTACCCGGCTCTCAGCCTCGGTGTTAACCAGCGGTATCATATTCACTGCATCAGTAAGAAACTCCGGTCTGGCCTCCAGATGCAGATCAGCATCGAAAACTGTTGTTCCAAATGCTCCCTCACCAACTCTGGGGCGGTCATCAGGAGAACTGGCACTTTCGTACATCATGGTTCCGCCAAGCCACGAATGGCTACCCATACTGTAAACTACCCTTGCCCCCAGAAGCGTCTTGGATACAGCGCTGAAAAAAGGCACATACTCGAAAGTAACCCTCAGTGTGTTGGCCGGATCCTGGGCAAGATCAGCTGCTTCACCCATAAGTGTAAGCAGACCTACTTCATAAATTATGGTGTAATCAGTACCCCTTACCAGTGTTTTTGCCTGCCCGGCTACGGTAAGAGTAACCTTCTCACTGCCCTCAACAATGCCCATATGCCCGAGTGAATAAGTAGTTGAAGCAGCTCTGTAACTGACCCTCATATAGTACAGAGATTGGTTCATCGATGGATTTTTATCGGTGTAAACAACCGCGTTGGGATAGTCCAGCGCCGGATTTGTAAAAGGTCTGCTCTCCGGGAAAATGATGAAGCCATTGTCCCAATCCATGGTAACATCTTCATCGTACATCAAACCATCGCCGTTTGTATCAAGCCCCAGTATCTGAGTAAATGGAATTCCGTTCTGAATTGAAACCGGATCTTCGCCAGCCCTCTGCAGAAAAATATCGCAGTTAAAACTCTCTCTTACAATGTTGTTAGCCCCAAGGAAATAGTAATTCCTCATCTCGTACTGCCACGAAAAATCCGTAGCAAGGGGGTTAGACTGCTTAATCAGTTTCAGGTTGTAAGGGCCACCAGCAGGAGCAACGCCAACAGTATCTCCAGCCAGGGTTATCAGAGCCACCGCTACAGTGTAATTGTCATTCACCGGGCTGATAAATCTTATTGTTCTTCCAGAGTCTACAAGAACAAAGTCTTTGTCCAGACCGTACTCCAGTTCGTCCCACCACCCTGACCCGGTTTCCTCTGTACCGGATGGTGTCGGTATAAACCAAGTGCCCTCTACAGCACCTGTTTCCAGATTGTTTGTTCCAATACCGTCATCAATGAATATGCGAATGTGAAGCGGATCCATGTACGGTGCTGAAACAGTGTCAGGAAATGCCCTGAAAAAATAGTTGTTTGCCGGGCGAATATCCAAAATTGAATCATTAACAAGGGAAGCCTGTCCAACAAAGTCGGAACTCTCAGTTGAACTTCCCTCTTTGCTTGCGATTGCTGTAATATCCAGTGGGCCCGCCTGGGCTATCAGCTTTGCTCCGAACAGCCCCTGATGGGGTATGGAATAGCTGATAAACTCGGGACCTGTAATCGACAGATTCACATCACCAAGCTCGATAGATTGAACAATTTCGTCGTCGTCTCCATCGTAATTCAAGCTGACACTGTAGTCGGAACCGATCTGCCTCTGACTGTCATGGTCAACGGCAACATGTATTTTTTCGCCTATGGTACCGTCAAGACGTATTCGAAGATCCTGCTCCATCTTCAGATCGGGAAAAAGTGACGTACTGGAACCCTCAACATTCACCCTGTTGGGGTAGATATGGCTGACTCCTGAGATGGAAATTGTCTGGTGCCCTGATATGTCCAGCTGCCCCCCTGTACCGATGGCATCACTGATCAGACCTGGCATGGATATTGGAAGATAGATTGTTGGAAGCAGATGCCCTCTTGACCCGCTGTTGCGAATCCCGTTCCTGGCATTGGTTTCCGTCCACTGTTTCCAGGTACTCCACCCTATCAGCCGTGACCGTACCCCGGAAAGAGACCACGTTCTTGATGTAGCCAAAGGGTACCCCTTGTACATCAGCCTGTAACTGATACCCCTTCCAACAAGACTGGACCACACTTCAACCTGGGTGGAAGGCAGGCTCACAAGCCATGGAAGAGAATCCTGATACCAGTAACCTGGATTCTCATCTATCAGTGAGAAGCTGCGCACACCACCGGTTGCCAAAGCCCGGGGTACTATTAATAAGATCAGCACCAGAATTAAAAGTCTTTTCATTTCACCTCGTAGTGTAGTATCCATCAACAGGAGCCATGTTCCAGCAAATATGACAGACAAGCCCCACATCGGTATAATTCATCATCAGTCAACAGTCAGGCAAGCGTCTATCATGGGAATTCAATGAAAAAGTTGCAAGTATACGTACTGAAAGAGTTCTTTCCACCATTCCTGCTTTCGCTTGGTTTGTTCACCTTTATCATGCTGCTCGATAAGCTTCTCGACCTTCTCGACCTCATTGTAAGCAAGGGTGTTCCCATGCGCAATGTGGTAGAGATTTTCCTGCTTCTTCTCCCCTCCATGATTGCCGTTGTTATTCCCATGGGTGTTCTGGCCGGTATTCTTATCGCAGTAGGCAGGCTTTCCGGTGATCTGGAAATAACCGCCATGAAAGCCAGTGGAGCCTCTATCTACAATATCATGTTTCCTCTTGGACTGGTGGCCCTCATCATTGCAGGCATTCTTGTGGTGTTCAACAACAGCGTTCTTCCCGAGGCCAATCATGTTGCCAGAAATCTTCTGCTGGACATCGGAACCATGAGACCCACTGCGAGAATAGAACCGGGAATGTTTGTTGATGAAGTGGAAAACTACAGAATTTTTGTTCAGGAGAAAGACGATCTTACAGGTAAACTAATCGGCGTTGTCATTCACACCAGTACACCGGGAGCCCCTGCCAGAACTATTACAGCCATGGAAGGCACCATGGAGCCTGTAGGTGCCAACCACCTCAGGCTGACTCTGGAAGACGGCCAGATGCACGAAAAAGACAGGGAGAACGGTTACAGATATGCTTCGTTTTCAAGTTACATAATAGATATTGCTCGGTCTGAAGAACTGGTGCGGCATGACAGAAACAGCCGTGGAGACAGGGAGATGTCTACTGAACAGATGAATTTATTTGTTGACAGCCTCGGGGAAAGACGAACTCTCTTGAAAGACAGTATTTCGTCTGTAGCCCATACTTTTTTCGCTTCTCTCGACGACGGAAGCAACCCTGTTGCCACAGGAGACAGCACCAGAATGCTTAGAAACACTATGACCTGGCTCACCAGTGTGTCCACGGATCTGATTCTTCTTAACGAACAAGTAAGAAGCCTCCAGCGAAACATCGGCAAATACAATGTGGAAATTCACAAGAAATACTCAATTCCTTTTGCATGCATAGTTTTTGTTCTTCTGGGAGTGCCTCTTGGCCTCTCCTCAAAAAACTCCAACACTGGTCTGGCTGTAACCATGAGCCTTGTTTTTATTCTTGTGTACTACTTCTTCCTTATAGCCGGCGAACAACTGGCCGACAGAGGAAGAATTTCGGCTTGGGCAGCCATGTGGTCGCCAAACATTCTGCTTGGCGTGCTGGGCGTGTACCTTACCTATCGCAGTATGCGTGAAGGGCATCCTATTCCTCTGCCTGATTTCAAGGAGCTGCTGAAGAGATTCAAGGGAAGGAAACAGAGGAAATGAAGCTGCTGGACAGATATCTTGCGTGGCATTTTTTGAAGATGATCTTCATGGCAGTGCTTTCGTTCACAGTAATCTTCGTTACTGTAAATGCCTTTGATCACTTCAGCAGATGGGTTGACAAGGATGTTACAGTGTCTGCATTCCTGCGCTACTACTTCTTTGGGCTTCCCTATATAATTGTTCTGGTGACTCCCATCGCCGTGCTGATATGTTCACTTCTTCTGGTTACCGGAATGGCCAGAAACAACGAACTCACCGCCATGCGGGCAACAGGGGTTTCAATTCCAAGGATTTTCCTTCCCCTTATAGCAGTTGGCTTCTTCATAAGTATTTTCACACTTGTGGTGGGAGACTTTGTAATGGCTGATGCCAACTACCTACAAGCACAGGTGAAAAGAGTTGAAATTGACGGCAGAGACCCTATCAACTATCTGATGCGTAATGATTTCGCCCACAGAACTCTTGACGGAGCAATAGTTGAGATCGGGCTTTTCGACGGGCAACATGAAACTATTTCCAGAGGCATTGTGGAGTGGTTCGATGACAGCCTGAGGGTAACAAGAAGAGTTGATGCACAGAGACTGACCTACATAGACTCGGTGTGGACGGGAATAGCTGCCGAGGAACGGCGGTTCTCCCCCACAGGAGAGATGTCTTTCACTCTGTACGACACACTTCCACTGCCTGAGATTGCAGACACACCTGAAGACTTTGGAAGCAGAAGAAAAAGTGCTGCTGAAATGAATATTTTTGAACTCCGGGAACACATCGGAAGAATAAGAACTGCCGGGGGAAACCCAACAGGCGACCTTGTGGAGTTCTGGCTTACCCTGTTTTTCCCTTTTTCCACTTTGATAATGGTTCTTGTAGGTGCTCCCCTTGCCACAAGCAATCCCCGAAGCGGCAAATCAACCAGCATCGGCCTTGCTGTGCTTCTGGGGTTTATATTCTTTTCTCTGGCCAGATTCGGCCAGACCCTTGGACACAAAGGTGCCCTGGAACCCATTATTGCAGCAGCTCTTCCCGAAACTGTTTTTATTCTGCTTGGTGTATGGCTGTTTCGCAGGGCGGGACAGCAGTAAAAACACTATTTCCTTACAGAGCTATTGCAATACTCACACCATTTTCGGTATGGTTCCGGTATTCGTTGCTCGTGGTAACCTATGAGCAGGTTTGTTAAGTCTTTATACCAATGGAGGCAGTAATGGCTCGCAGAGTACATAACTTCTTTGCCGGACCCGCAGCACTTCCCTGGGAAGTGGTAAAAAAAGCAGCAGAAACAGGAGTTCTTGAGTTTGACGGACAGGGAATGTCAGTCATGGAGATATCTCACAGATCCAAGCCATTCGATAAGATGTTTAAAAATACCCAGAACAATATGCTTAAAATTATGGGCCTGAGCTCTGATGAATACTCTGTGCTGTTCGTAGGCGGCGGAGCAAGCTCTCAATTCTTCCATATCCCGTTCAATTTCCTCAAAGAAGGCATGACCGCAGATTATATCAACACTGGTGTCTGGTCAAAGAAAGCAATCAAGGAAGCACAGTACTTTGGAAGAGTGAATGTAGCTGCCTCCAGTGAAGACAAACTTTTCTCTTACATACCAAAACAGTTCAACCTTACGCCTGGTGCTGCTTATGTTCACACCACAAGCAACAACACAATCTACGGTACTGAGATGTGGAGTTTTCCGGATACTGGTGATGTACCTCATATCTGCGATATGTCCAGTGATTTCCTTTCCCACCCAATGGATTTCAGCAAGTTCAGCATGATCTACGCAGGTGCTCAGAAAAACATCGGCCCTTCTGGTACAGTTGCCGTAGTTATAAAAAGAAGCTTTGCAGATCAGGCAAGGGAAGACATACCGACAATGGTCAACTACAGAACCCACATAGCGAAAGACAGCCTGTTTAACACACCACCCAGCCTTCCTGTACACGTAGTCGGTCTTGTGATGGAATGGATTCTGGAAAATGGCGGTCTTGAAGGCATCGCTGCAATAAACAAGAAAAAGGCAGATCTTCTTTACGGCACAATGGACGACAGCAACGGTTACTTCGTACCTCATGTGAAGGATATTGCCAGTCGCAGTTTCATGAATGTAACATTCCGTCTTCCATCTGAAGAATTGGAAAAGAAATTTGTTGCTGAAGGCGCCGAGCGCAACCTCCTGGGCCTGAAAGGCCACCGCTCAGTCGGCGGATGCCGTGCATCCATCTACAATGCAGTTTCCTACGAATCTGTTTCAGCTCTTGTAGACTTCATGAAAGACTTCAGAGCCAACAACTAGGGTCTTCAAAGAAGCGCCGCATCTTAAGTGCGGCGCTTTTCCTGCAATAAGGACATACGATGCAGAGATTGCCTACTCGAACTTTTATTAAAAGTAACATTCCTTGGCTAATTATCCTGCTGGCAACAGGTTTGGCTACAAGAGTTCCCCATCTGATCTCCTATTTTTCTTTTTCCTCAGAAACTGCCCTCACCTACTTTCCAACTCTTGCATCTGCCAGATTCGAGCAATGCGCAAAAGCCCTTGTTGATGGAACCGCCTCAGGAGATGCTTTTTCCTATGCAAGCCCGCTTTACATTTTACTTCTCGGACCACTTTACGCAGTTGGCATTACCAATTTAATTGTGTTTCTTTTGCAGAGCATCACAAGTGTTGTTTCAGCGTTTCTAATGTTCACTATCTCATTGAGGCTCAATTCGTCAAGAATTCTAGCTCTATCTGGTACTGTTTTGTGGCTGTTCTATGCCCCTGCAGCTTTCTATGAAATGACGCTACTGCCTGTAAGTCTCCTGACTCTTCTGGTACTGCTGTGGGCACTTCAAGAACTGAACAGTAACAAAAATAATGCTATGTCTTTTAAACAGGGAGTTGTTTCCGGCATGGTGACCGGGCTTCGGCCACCACTGATTTTTCTCGGTGTTTTCTCTCTTCTGAGTTTTTTCAAGAAAAAACAGTATCTGCAGTCTCTATCAATGCTGACAGGTCTCCTCATTCCGCTGCTTATTCTGTGTGTATACCATTCAACGCAAAGGGGCAGCTTCAGTCCATTTGTATCAGCGACTGGTATCAACCTTGTTCTCGGCCATGCAGATGGCGCTTCCGGCTATGGGCCGCCAATCGCTGAATACGGTCTTATTGAGAACCCCGCTGAAGACATTCACCAGGTGGCTGCAAAAGTTGCAGCTGAAAATGGAGCAAATTCATCGTCGGAAGCAAACTCTTTCTGGCTGAACAAGGCAATCACATGGATTATAGATAATCCCGAAGGGGAACTGAAACTACTGGAAATAAAATTGGGGGGATTCCTGGGATACAGACCTTATGGTTCCTATTATGATCTGGATAGAGACATAGAGAACGATCACTCGCTAAACCACTTAATAGTTCCAAGATACCTTCTTGTTGCATTTATAGCCATAGGAATAGTTCCATTTCTGTTATTCAACAAAGACAACAGGATTCTGGCACTGCCTGTTCTTATTGCTATGGCAGCATCTCTAGGTTTTGTACACTCAGAGAGATTCTGGCTTCCAGCAGTACCTGTTTCACTGGCAATATCTGTTTCAGGTCTGCAACATCTCATCAACAATCCGATCGCCCGTACAAAGAGAATCGCAGTTTCAATTCTTCTTACCATTGTACTGATGCTGCCCGGATTAATCTGGCCGGTCCCGCAAATACCGGAAGGCCATTACCTCTACAACAGAGCAGCAAAAGCCTACAACATGAGGAACTACATTCTTGCACTTACTCTTTTTGAGAAAGCAGCGGAAGTTTCGCCGCAGGGAACAAGTACTTCAGTACATGCAAGAATGGAAGCTCTTAGAATCTCTCAAGCCTTGAATCTTGATGACAGAGTTCGTCTGCATTCTCAACTGCTTCAACTGGAAATAGATGAAGCAGGCAGCGTTAACTTCCCGCCAGACTCGAATTAGTTAGTTACTACAGCATTCTGAGAATATTAGGTAGAATCCTAGAAAGCTGCCCGGGAAGATATTCAAATTAACAGCCAATTCATTTCAAGTGCAGCAACAATACTGCTCGTTTCGAGAAAGAAATATTGGAACAGGTCAAGGCGGTTGCTGAAGATCAGTCATCTGTTCTTGCGCTTACATATCGCATTCTGCCTTCTTCTACCTGTTCCCGCGATAACCCGGTTACTCCTGAGATACCTCCGGAGGCAGTAGAATGTGCTGCCCAGCTGCTCACAGCATCTTGCACACCATCTCCGCCAGACCTGTTTGTTTGACAAACAGAAAGCTTAATTACAAACAGTAAACCTATAAAGAACCACATTTAGAGATGGAATGCTTCTGCCAAAGCATTCAGCGGCTTTCCAACGTGAATTGCCTGCTGCCCCCAGGGCTGCCTGATCAAACGCTGTATTGCCACTTGATTTAACTATCTGTATTCTCTGGATATCCCCGTTATAGTCCAATAAGAAACCTACCAGCACCTCACCTCCGATTCCTGCCAGTCTTTCCCTCTCTGGGTAGAGCGGGGGTGGACGGTACATACAATCAGAATAGATGAGCAAAGAATTCATGTTGAATCCAGCGGATGGATTTTCAGGATGCGGTAAAGACAGCTTTTTATTGAGTGGCAACATACCGATCTCATCCATCGACATTCGAATTCCGGTTGTTGTTTTACTTCTTCTGCTTTCATGAGAGCAACCAGATGTCATACCCAGCAAGATACAACAACTGATAATCAAGTAATTCAATGTTGTCTCCCTTGATACACAACGATAAACCACAGCCTACCTGTAAACCTAAGGGAAAAGAAGCCCTGAGCCAATGGTATCCATAGAAGGCTGGTCTGTTTATCAAGGATCGTGAAATACCAGTGACAAATTGATACAGCTGTTTGACAATAGGCGGCTTCGATGATGATGCTCTATCCGAACTTCATCAAGAGTGATTTCGTAAACCAATTCGACCAGAGGTATCTGCAATACACTCGCAACAGCTCCTCATGTGCGAGCTTCACAGCCTTTTCCTCTTCCCATGCAATGAATGAAACCTGCAAGAAGCCAGTGGTGCGGGGTTCTACCAGAATCAGAGCATACAATACATATGTTGTTATGATACCATGCATGTACCATATTTATGTTGTATATTCACCAGAATGACACAACTTCTATGTTGTACCGCTTAGTTCATGAGATCCACACCCAGAAGGAGGATAACAATGAATAAGAAAAAACTGATCAGAGAACAACTTGAAGCTTCTTTACAAAGATTCGAACCCCTGCATGCAGTCAGCATTCCCGGAAAGGGCTGGATTCGAGCAATTCGCGATGGACTGGGAATGACTGCCAGGCAACTGGCAGGCAGGCTGGGTATTGCGCAACAATCTGTGGCTAGAATAGAAAGAGATGAGCGAACGGGATCGGTTACTATCAAAACCATGCAGCGTATCGCCGAAGGCCTTGATTGTACATTTGTTTATGGATTCGTTCCTAACTCCAGTCTTGAAGAAACTATCCGGGATCAGGCAAAACTAATCGCATTGAATCGACTCACTCAGGCTTCTCAAACAATGCTGCTTGAAAATCAGATGCTAAGCAATTTGGAAAACAAAATAATGTTAACAGAGATTGTCGAGGAACTCGTGAACACGCTTCCCTCATACCTCTGGGATAATACATGATTGAGTTTGCTTATCCTGAAGGAGCAACCCCAATTGATCCGAACGAATCAGAAGCGTTATTGCTTACTCATATCTCAACACGTGCTGAACTGGATCGCTGGGAACAGGAAAACATTGTTGAAGCAATTGACTGGGTGGAAAGAACAAGGCCTGCTGAAATCCTGAATGAGCAATTCATCAGGAAACTCCACCAAATGATGTTCAGACATGTATGGCACTGGGCAGGGCATTTCAGACATAGCGAAAAGAATATTGGTGGATCATGGCATCATATTTCTACCAGCCTGAGAAATCTGTGCGACGACACACAATATCAGATCACCAATCAGATTCAATCCCCTGATGAACTTGCTGTTCAATTTCACCATCGTCTTGTATGGATCCATGCTTTCCCAAACGGAAATGGGCGCCATGCGCGACTTATGACAGATACGCTATTGAAGTACACATTGGAATGTGAGCAATTCACATGGGGCAGCGGGGATCTTAGAAAGTCCAGTGAAACTCGCAGCATCTACATTAATGCTCTCAGGTCCGCTGATAAAGGTAATTATGATCAACTGCGGCAATTCGTGAGAAGCTGACCGGATCTGCCTCCGAACAAAGCCTATTTAAAAACACTTCAGGTGGTACCCCCTCCTCCAGCCAGAGTGGGGAATATGGGGTAACCAGTGACACCATCTGCCTCCAGGGTTTCCCATCCAGTTATCGATCCGGCACGAGGTGTCATAATACAGGGTTCACTCTGTTCAGAAGATGCCAGAAGGGCATAGGATTCATCCCGTTCTCATCCAGCGGACACGAAAGATGTCCTGTAATAACGGGAACATCAAATATCCTGCCCGGACCAAAATGCGGCAGCACCTGGCGTATTCCCGTAACAATTACACGAACAATTTTCAACGGAGCCTCACTTCTTGACAGATCCACCACCAGAGTCTCCATACCATTCTCTCTGAGAATTTCGACCAGTGTACCAATGTCCTCCGCTAAAAAATCACCGCTCCGTACAGCTGTCTTTGAAACATCCTGTAGGGGCATTGACGGACGAAAGAAATCCAGTCGACTCGCGCGAGCGCCGAGAAATCGCACTGTATTTACGTTCAAACTGAAAATGTTCGGTGCGCTCTTCCATTCCCCTGTCATCTCTCCAAGTGCTCTGGTAAGTGCTACAGCAGGGTCAAGATTCGCTCCGAAACCGAAAATAGGATCCCTGTCTGGATCAGTTCGGCTTATTCCCACAGCCGCAATAACCGGTACGGCAATATCCGTGCCAAGATCAAGTATGTGCATATCCCATCCAGCATCGTCCATTCGATCTGCGAGAAGAGAAACCTGCGGTCGATTGAACGAATCTATATCGAAACCGCTGGGTTTTAACCTGTTGTACCACCATATGCTTATGGCATCCCGTTCGATAAGCTCGAGCAATCCCTGCAGGATAGCCTCTTCCAGACAGCTTCCAGCGGAAAGACCGTTCGTTGTCCAGCCTGGAACCATGTACTTCCGATCACGCGTAAACGGGTAGTACGCCGTAAAAGACGGCACCAGTTTCCACTTGCTTTGAGTGAGAGACCAGGCAGGGGACCAGTCTATCGGTGTTGAGGTCATGAATGGATTATCAAGATTCCGCTTCCTGCAGATATCTGAGAAGTCCTGCCTCTGACCGTCACTGAGAAGAACCATCCTGTGCAGGGGCAGTGTTTCAAAACCGGAATCTGATGCTGCGGCAACAAAAGTCCGGTCGCTCGTGCGGAACCGTGCACAGTAACGCTCTGCGGCCTCTGCCATGGCACTGACCCTGGCCTGATCACCGGTGATGCCTTTACCCTGCGTAACACCGAACCTGTCAGCCTTGTCCCGGCGAAAACATTCAATAGTTCGCGCCGCCGGAAATGCCGCCTGGAACTGTCTTCCGTAGATAG
>CAZRXU010000045.1:0-18746 GCA_964604135.1 uncultured bacterium
ATATACCATAGAGGCAGCGATACCGCATGCAGTTCCCACAGCGGCTCCCATAAGTATATCCGAAGGGAAATGCCTGCCCAGGTTAACCCTGGACAAGCAGGTGTACAGAGCAACTGCCGCGGCCGGTATTCCGGCGCGGGCACCGTAGTTGTGCCACAGAACAACGGCAGTGCACGAAGCTCCGGCTGCGTGTCCGGAAGGAAAACTTCCCGAACCGGTACCGTCAGGTCTTGCTCTTTCAGTGGAGATTTTGACAATCCAGGTGAGACCGTAAGAGTACAGCAGTCCGCGGCACAACTCTTCACCTGTAATTTCAAGATCGTAAGATCCTGTTGCCTTTCCCGCGATCCAAATGGCGGCTGAAGACACAGGAAGAGCTTTTCCAAAGAGAAAATCATCTACCCGGTCTAAAGTGCTGAAAGGCGACTCCGGCATAAAACCGCAGTATCCCTCCGGGCCTTCTGTTTTGTATGCCAGAAAGGAACTGGCAGCTCCTGCTGCCAGAAGGGAAGCAGGAACTGTTGTAAACAAGTTGCGGCCGGTTGCAAGCGTGTTATCTGTCAGTTGACCAGCAAAAGCGGTTGAACAGATCGCAACTGCGATTAACAATTTATTTCTGGTAGAATTCCCTGATAGCTTTGATAACCTCATTTTGCTCTTCTCCAGTTAATTCTCCAAACACAGGCAGAGAAATGACCTTTTCACTAGTGTCTTCTGCAACCCTGAAGTCTCCTTTCGAGTACCCTAGATCAGCAAAGCATTGCTGAAGATGTAGCGGTAGCGGGTAGTATACTGCACATCCGATCTGCTTGTTCCGAAGAAAGGCAAGCAGCTCATCTCTGTTCTCTGCCAGAACTGTGTACTGGTTGTAGATAGACCACGCTCTGGGGTCAATTGCCGGCGTTTTGATCTGAGGCAAATCTGTAAAAGCCTTGGCATATCTTTCCGCATTTGCTCTTCTTCCGGCATGCCACTGTTCAAGCTTGCGAAGCTTGACCCGGAGAAAACCGGCCTGGATAGCATCCATGCGGCTGTTGGTACCCACTTCAGAATGCAGATAGCCTTTGCCCCCGTGTTCGCGGAGGCTTCTAAGCCGTTCAGCCAGTTTCAGGTCGTTTGTTGTAAGAATACCACCATCACCGAGAGCCCCAAGGTTTTTTGAAGGAAAAAAACTGAAACATCCTACAGTACCAGTGGATCCGGCTCTTGTCTGTCTCCATTTAGCGCCAGCCGCTTGAGCCGCATCTTCAACAACTGGAAGATTCCAGTTTGAAGCAGTTGAGTTGATGGCATCCATATTGCATATCTGCCCGAAGATGTGAACAGGCATTATTGCAGCGACACGCTTTGCCGTTCCCTTGTGTACAACACCGCGGTCCGTAATTGCACAGTTGGTGTTTAACCACTCTTCAAGAAGGTCGGGATCCATATTGAATGTATCTGGGAGGATGTCTATAAAAACAGGTGTGCCACCGGCTCTTACAATGGATCCGGCGGTGGCGAAGAAGGTAAACGGTACAGTGATAACAAGCTCATCTCTCTTTAATCCAACAGCCTGAAGAGCAAGAATAAGCGCATCTGTTCCGGAGGCACATGCAATTGCATCGGCAGTGCCTGAATACTCTGCAAACTCATTCTCAAATGCGTTCATCTCAGGGCCTTTTATAAAGCGTGATGTAGAAAGGGCATCGGTGAAAACCCTGGTAAGTTCATCCTTTATGTCGGCATGTTGGCGGTTTATATCTAGAAGCGGTACCTGCATTTATAGTTTCCTTTCACCATTGATTTAGTGTGCTCCCTTTGCTGTAAGAACTACAAGAACTGTTCTTGCGAGAATTTCCAGATCCAGGAACAGCGATTGATTTTCTATGTACTGAAAATCATGGGTTAGTTTTTTTGAAACATCTTCGATACTGGTGTCGTACTCAAGGTTAACCTGAGCCCAGCCTGTTATTCCTGGTTTAACTGTAAGGCGTTTGTCATAGAACGGGTAGATGGTACGAAGTTCCTCGATTATCTCAGGCCTTTCCGGTCTCGGCCCCACCACTGCCATATCTCCGGCGAGAACATTGAGGAACTGGGGAACCTCATCGATTCTAGTCTTTCTTAGCAGTCTGCCAATTCTGGTAACTCTTGTATCGTCTTTTCCGGCCCACACAGCCCCGGTGCCCTTTTCTGCATCGGCAACCATGGATCTGAATTTAAATATTCTGTAAACCCTGCCACCCTTGCCAGTTCGTTTCTGCCTGTAAAACACTCCGCCTCGCGAATCTATAACAATTAGTAGGCTAACAATCAGCCAGAGAGGCAGCCCCAGAAAGATGACCAAAAGGCTAATCACATAATCACCGGTGGTTTTTACAAGTTTCTCCCAGAACGACAACCTATCGGGAACCAGTTCCATCAAAGGTTGCCCAAGAATCTGGGTGTTGTGAACATGTCCGGCAACCACATCAAACAGATCAGGCACAAGCTTGACCCGAATACCACTTTGGACAGCCGGAAGCAGAAGGCTGAGAATATCGTCGTGAAAATTAGACGCAATGGTAACCAGAAGGTCGGTTATACCGTACTCTGCCGCAATAGAACATATATCATTGATTCCACCCAGAGGAGGTTCAGTGATGGCAGGGTTGTCTACGGGATGAGGTGGGTTAACAAACCCGATTACATTGTACCCGAGGGAAGGGTTGATAGCTAAATAATCCACCAGTTCCTTTGCTGATTTACCAAGGCCGATTACAAGAACATTTCGCCTGAGGAGAGATTTTTTAGCCAGCCTTCTCTCCAGCAGCCGCGAGAAGCTTCTTGCTGTATAGACAAACAGGTTCATAAGGAAGAAGTAGACAAAAAATATCCACCGGCCGATTGATGCCTGCGGTGTTACAAGGAAAGAAAACAGTGAAAGAATCACAAATCCGGCAACTACTGGTTTGAAAACCATTCTGATCTCATCTGCCCAGCTTCGATCCCAGTGAAGTCTGTATGCTCCGGTAAGAGCAAAGATTATCCACCAGTATACAATTGAAGCCAGACTGCCGTAGACTATTATGTGCGTGGAAACCGGTGAAGTGCCAGGGAAAACGCCCAGACTGAACTTAACATAAGCAGACAGGTAAAGAGCAAGATAAACAGCGATTGCATCGAAGAGCATTCCAATTAAAGTGCTAAAGTTTTTCACTATTTCATTCCGAACAAATATTTTTTAAATGTGGAAAACGCTCTGAGGGTTCGACGGCCTTCTGTTGTCGGATGACGCAGGGTCTGGAATGCTTTGTAGAAAAGATATCCGGGGCGGAGGTAAAACTTGCGTCTGGCATAGTTGCACCATTCAACCAGATCGTTTGAAGACAGACCGGGCAGATCAACCACACAGTTGTGAAGCCCGTCTGCGGTAAGCCACTGACGGTAGTCTTCCGTTCTGAGGTTGCCGGATAAACGGTATTGCTGGTACAGCCTGGTTCCTGGATAAGCCATGATAGGGAAGAACTGTGCTGTATCCGGTTTCAGTTTTATCGCCATTTTTAGTGTTGCCGCAAGGGTTTGTTTCGTCTCGCCCGGGTTTCCGGCCATGAAACATCCGTGCACAAGCAATCCTGCCTTCCTGGCTCTTTTTGCAAAACTCAGATTCTGCTCTACAGTTGTTCCTTTGCTCACTCCATTCAGAATAGTTTGACTTCCGGATTCATAACCGACAATGATCATTCTGCATCCTGCCCTGTGCATTTTTTTCATGGCCTCAAGTGACAGATTGGCTCTTGTGTTCGCCGTCCAAGGAAGTTTACTGCCAGCGGCAATAAGAGCATCGGAAACTTCCTCGACCCTTCTGGAATCCACACTGAAGGTATCATCCTCAAAGACGATTTCCTGAACCTGCGGGAAATACTGCTGTATTTTAAGGAACTCTTCCGCAACATTTCCGGCTGATCTGGCGCGGTAGGTTCCTCCATGAAGAACCTGAGGCCACACGCAGTAAGAGCACTTGAAGGGGCAGCCCCTGCTGGTGATAATCATTACAGATGGATACCTTGCCGCTGCGAAAAAATAGTTTTCGGGTTTCAAGTGTTTTTTGTACACATCCGCAAGCATGGGAAGGGCATCCAGATCAGAAATGGCTTCCCTGTTTCCCGTGAAGACGGGTTTATTCCCGGTATTCAGCCAAAGCCCGGGAACATTATGAAGATCCGTGCCATTCTGCAGAGCATCGGCAACGTCCGAAACAGTAAGGTCGTATTCACCGGCAGCCACAGCTGCAACATATGGGGCTTCCAGCAGAACACTTTCAGGGAGGGCACTTACATGGGTACCTACAAGCAGAATGAAAGCGTCGGGAAGAGTTGCTGCAATTTCCTTTGAAACCTCGAGGTCGCTGTGAATGGAAGGTGTGCTTGTGTCTATTACAACAAGTTCCGGCGATACTTCAGCCAGTTTTTCAAGAAGATTCTGTCTGGTGATGTCTGTAGCCGGGCAGTCAAGAAAAACAACATCGTGTCCTGCCCTCTCGAGGGTACCAACTGCGTAAGCCAGCCAGAATGGCCAATACATAGTTCCACTTTTTACTATGGCCGGCGATCTTGAAGTTCTTGAAAACCGGCCAGCCATGAAAGGCGGGTTTACAACTGCAGTTTTCATACCAGAGCTTCAATTCGTTCAAGAAAAGAGTCTGTGGTTTTCTCCCAGGAGAAGGTTCCTGCTCTCTTCCGCCCGAGATCACCAAGTGTTTTAAGCTCTTCAGGAGAAGCGGCTGATAGCTCAGCCATTCCTCTCATAATATCTATGATGGAATAGGGATCGATAAGAACACCTGTGTCACCCACGACTTCTTCAAGGGCTGTGGCTTTAGATGCCATAACAGGTGCCCCTGTTGCCATAGCTTCAAGAGCCGGAAGCCCAAAGCCCTCATACACTGAAGGTATAAGCAAAGCTCTGCATGTCTGGTACAGGTTTCGCAACTCATGGTCGGAAATGTGAGCCAGCACTTTGATACTGGATCTGGCAGGGTTTGAATCAAGGTGTTTTTTGAAATATCCGTAAGCTCTGTCCTTTCTTACAACCATTGTAAGAGGAGGCGTGTTTCTGTCAAGAGCCCACAGTCTTCCATATGCAGTTAGGAAGCGTGGTATGTTTTTGTATCCACGGGCATTACCAACGTACAGGAAGAAGTTTTCTCTTTGCTTTTCTGACGAAACCGGGGAGGTAAACAAAGCTTGACCTTCACCGGTGATAAACACGATATCGGTAACGGACTGAAAACTTCTCATCATATCGAGCTTGGTTGCCATTGTAGGTACAGCAATGGCTGAAGCGTGGCTTGTTGATGTCTTTAGTGTTTTTCTGAATATGTAACGGCTGAACGCGTTGCGGATTACGCTGTTGCCGAAGTAGCAGGGAAGATTAAGAACCATGAGGTCATGTACTGTAATTATAGATGGAGCATCCGGCTGGGGGCCTGCCATGGAGAAGTTCAGAAATACATCCGGGGAAATACTGTTGATTCGCATGGTGAGTCTCTTGTTGGCACGTGAACTGAATCGTGAAGAATCATCAAGAATAATGCCAACACCAGTGTTATCAAGGTGGAACGCAGCATTCTTTCCGATCAAGGCAGTAATCTTCCAGTCTGGACGCTTGTTCAGTATACACTTTGTGATGTTCAGAGAGAACCTGCTGATACCATCAATGTTTTTCTGTACTGCTCTGGCATCTATAAGCAGGTGAATACTCATCTGGCAAGCCCTCTTTTTTTCAACTCTTCCGTTGCTTTGTCGACCATGTCTACTGCAGTCTGGTTGCCAACCCAGGTGCACAGCTCACTTACGCCGTCTTCAAAGATTATGGAAGCCCGGAAGCCAAGCAGCTCTTCGGCTCTGGAAACGTCTGCATAGCAGTGGCGAATATCACCGGCTCTGTACTGATTGTTTACTATGAAGTTGTCAGAAGGTTTCCCAAGTTCACAGGCGATGGCTTTCCCAACATCCATTACAGACAGTTTGCGCCCGGTTCCAAGATTGAATACCTGGCCGTTTGAGTTATTGCTTTCAATTGCAAGGAGGCAGCCTCTGGCAATATCGTGTACGTGAATGAAATCTCTGCTCTGCCCACCGTCTTCGAAAACTACTGGAGGTTTGTCATTCAGCAGTCTGGAGGCAAAAATTGCACCAACTCCTGTGTAAGGATTGGAGAGGGCCTGCCTTTCACCGTACACATTGAAAAAGCGCATTGCGGTTACTGGAATACCATATGCATCTCCTATGGAAAGGAACAGCTCTTCGTGATCTCTTTTGTTTACTGCGTAAACACTGGTGGGGAACAGTGGTTTTGTTTCCGGGGTGGGTGCAGGTACACATGGCTGTGAACACACAGGGCAAAGCATATCCCATCTGCGGTCAGCAAGCTGTTCTGCCGGTCTCAACTTTGGATTAACCTCTTCGCATGATGGACAGATATACAGACCCTCACCGTAAATAGACATGGAACTGGCGACCAGCATTTTTTCAATGTGATCTTTTTGCTTTACTGTTTCTTCCAGTACAGTTGCAGCTCCCATTGTGTTAATGGATGTGTACCTGGTTATCTCGTACATTGACTGCCCGACACCCACGGCGGCTGCCAGATGAACAAGAATGTCTGCATCTTTAAGGGCTGCCGCAAAAGAAGCGGCGTCTCTTACATCACCTGTAATCAGTTTGATTCCATCGTTAAGATACAAAGGTCTTACAGCATTTTCGCCGTGAACCTGAGGATCAAGATTATCGTACGCTGTTACTTCGTAACCTCTGGACAGAAACAGGTCTCCCAGATGTGATCCAATAAAGCCGGCTCCGCCTGTGATCAGTACTTTTTTAGCCATAGCTTCCCCTCATTTTGATACAAGGGGACAACTACCCCCTAAGCACAATACCCGCGAACAGTCTAAAATAACAAAAATTGTCTTTTTCGTACACCTTGAGGCTTGTGTCAGTTCTCGATCGCCTCCAGGGCTTCTCTTGTTTTTATTGCACAGTTCTGCCAGGTCAGCTTTCTGGTGAGCTCATGTCTTTTTAACTTCTGTTCAGTGGTTACACCTGAATCCAAGGCAAGTTCTATGCCGTGTGCAATTGATTCCGTGCTCTCCGGATCGACCATCCAGGCCGTTTCCGAGAAGAATTCACCAATACCTCCTGTATCTGAAGCCACCACAGGAAGCCCCCAGGTAAATGCTTCAGGAACCGTAAATCCAAAACCTTCGTAATGGGCAGGATGAACCAGACATACAGCTTCTGAATACAGTTTTACCAGTTCCTTATCAGAAATATATCCGGAAAACCGAACTTTTTGATCGATATTCAATTTCACTGCAAGTTCCTTGTATTCCCCTGCTTTGAATCCATCCATCCCGGCAATTACCAAGGGTGGAATGTCTCTCCGGGTACTAAGAACGGAGTAAGCCCTGAGCAACCCGTCAATATTTTTTCTTGGCTCAACTGTTCCCACGTTCAGTATGTGTTTCCCTGGGCTTTCCCCGCTTTTTTCCGATGCGAAGTGGTCAATACCCAGAGGAGTAACAAAAACTCTGTTTTCAACTTGCGGGAAAAGGCTCAGGAGGTCATCCTTTGTTGAGTTTGAATTGGTAACTATGCAATCTGCATTTCTGACCACTCTTCTTATTCTTTTTACCCAGAACTCAGTGTCTTTCTTTGTCTTCATGTGACCGTAGAGAAAAGGACCCATGTCGTGTATCATGCAGACCTGCCGGAAAGACGAAGCAGCAGGCAGCATGCCGCAGTTTGCACTGTGAACCCAGGTGATTTCAGCCCTTGAGGCTCGGATTGAAGGCCACAGGTAGTCTGTTATTCGGCGAGGCCACGGATAGTAAACGATTTTATCATGAACCCCTTCAGTAATGGCAGGCAGTTTTTTTCTGAACTGCGACATCCAGATTTCGATTGGCATTCCGGATCGCACATATGTTTTGATGAGTTCCACTCCGTATCTGCCGATCCCGGTGTTCTGCTGCACATCGTAATCGATATTGAAAGCTATTTTCACAGTTCCTCCATGATTGAAATCAGCTTTTGCGTCCCTGATTTGAGATTTCTTTTGCCTGTAACGAATGCGTATGCATTTTCTTCCATATCTGAATTGTTACGATGGAGAACTCTGGTGAGAATATCTGCTCCAGACCGGGCAGTTCCATCAAACAGACAGCCTGTTTCCCCGTGAACAACATTATCGATGAATCCACCTTCCGAGGTGGCGATTACCGGTGTTCTGCACGCCATGGCCTCCAGGGGAACAAGGCCGTAGGGTTCACGCCTCTGACAGCACAGAACGGCTCTGGAATTTTGATAGAGAGTTCTTAAATCAGTGTTCGTTATTGATCTTTCAATACTAATCTCAACAGATAACCTGCTGGCAAGGTCAAACAGTTGTGCTGAATATCCCGGGTATTCCCGATCGGCAACAATGCGCAAAGAAGGCCTTTCCGCCGGTGGAATATTTCCAAGTATCTTTATGGCTGTTTCGTGGCCTTTGTATGGCCAGAGAGCACCAACCGACATTACACTGTTATTCCTGGTGTTTCCGGCTTTCGGCGGGCGGAAGAAATCGATATCGATACCAGGTCTTACAACAGAAGAGTCTCTGAGATAGTACTGCTTTACGTTCTGCCGCATGTACTCTGAAAGAGTGGCTACGACAGATGCGTTTCGTGCAGACACCCTGTCCATTCGTTTTTCGATGGAGCACAACGGTTTCAGCGCCAGCTCAGAAACAGCAGACCCTGTTCTTTTTATAATATCAGGCTCGTAGATGTGTCTGGGGTGCTCAAAACAAAAGTAAAGGGCAGGAATTTTTAGGTAATCAAGAACAGGCGGGGCAGCGATTGGCATAGAGTTGTGAACCAGAGCAGCATCTGCGTTTGAGTTGATGCTTTGTGCTATTCTTTTGCAGACACCTTTAAAGCTCAGGAGCCGTGTTATCAGGAATACAGGAGCAACCGGACGTAGGATTCCTGCGGGTTTTCTCCACAGCGGATACGGATAAATGGTTTCCGGAATATTTTTAAGACTCTTCAGTTGGAAGCCACCAGACGGGCGATTCAAATGAACACTGAACCTATCGGACAGTTCTTCTGCGAACTGTTTTACAACATTTATTCCTCCCCCGGATGGAAGCATGTGAAAAACAGCTATTTTTTTTCTTGAACCCAGAAGAACCCTCCCCGATGTTGTTTTTCTTTTCCCGAAGATATTTCATGGTCTCAGGAATGGAAAGGTCTTTCAAACAGGCGGCTTCCGTTGTATTTTCAGGCACTCACGAAAGGCAGTACCATGAGCAATGTTCTTCTAGTTGGAAACGATGGAACCCGAACCTTCGCCGGCACGGGCACCGGAGCTTGTACAGCCAGAACAATTCGTTTCAGAGATGCCCTTGTCAGTCAGGGCTTCAGTGTTTCTGTGTGTTCGCCTGAAGAGGGCAGATCCGGTGTACATGAAGTACAAAGATTCCTTTCAGAACGACAGTTCGACTGCATAGTAGCTATCAGTCCTTTTCCAGCTGAAGCTGTTGTAGTGGCAGATCCGGAACTTCCTCTGTGGATAGATATGAACGGTATGCATCCTGCCGAGCTTCAACTTGAATCGGGCAGGGATGGAAGATCAGGAGAGAGAACGCTCAGAATGCTCTCTCTTGAGAACATGCTGCTTTCCAGAGGAGATGCATTTTCCACCCCCTCCCGAAGGCAGGCATATGCACTTTACGGAGAGTTGCTTGTTCTCGGGCGCAGCCTGCAGCCCGGTAACTGCCAACTGATGGTTTCTCCTGTTCCGCACTGTTCAACCGAAGTGCAGTACACCAGAAGCAATCCGGACAGTTCTTTCAGAATTATCTCCACAGGTTCTTTCAACCTCTGGTTTGATGAAACAACACTGTTTAATGCGCTGGAGTTAGCCATGAGTCAAAACAGTTCAATTCTTGCAGAAATTACCGGTGGTAGAATTCCGTTTTCTCCTGAAAAGTACGATAACTTCTGTGAAATGGTGGCTGCTTCAAAACACAAAGACAGGTTTCATCTTCACGGATGGGTTTCCACAGAGGAACTCTTTGAGGTTTATTCACGGGCAGCTGTTGCAGCATACACTGATGTTTCCTGTCCTGAAACGCTGCTCGGAGCAAGAACAAGAGTTCTTGACTGGGTGAGCAGAGGTATTCCGGTTGTTTGTACAGAAGGGGCAGAGATATCAGAGGATATCAGGCAGCACGATCTGGGAATTGTAGTGCCTTCCGGTGACAGTGCTGCAATGGCAGAGGCATTTCTTGTACTTGCTGCAGATCCTGCGGTCCGGCAGAAAATTACGCAGAAACAGAAGAAGTGGAGCAGCTCAGAAGGGTCTCTTCTGCAGGTATTTGCACCTTTGTTCAAGTGGTGTGAGAACCCCTGTGTTGTAAGGAAAAAGCAATACGGAAAACCTACTGTACCAAAAATGAACAGCTTGACCTATCTGGGAAGGATTTTCATGGAACTGGCAGGTTCCGCAGGGCTTGTTTATGCGCTGAAGAGATTAGCAAAAAGGATTCTGCGGCTCCCTAATCGCTATGTCGAATAACAGCTTCTGCCCTTTTATACAGAGCTTGTTTCATGGTTCCTGCCTGACCCTGCACTGCGAAACGCTTGAACACTTCTTTTACCGGGATTTCTGCAGTAAATGCTTTTACCGGTATAGCAAAACCGTCTTTTGTTCCCTTTAGAATTGCTTTTGCAAGGGTGATACGACCTTTGAAAAAACTGGAAAGGAACCAGAGGTTCTGCCATTTCCTGATCAAAGGGGCCAGTTCAGCGAATGCTTTTCCACCAAAGTGTTTTCTCATAACAAGAAGTCTGTTCCGAATACAATAGCTTTCTTTCAGGAAGCTGCCTCGCACCGATGTTGCTGAGTGCATGTGTCTGACAACAGCAGCTGGTTCGTAAACAATTCTCCACCCGGTTCTGTTGAGTTCGAAACCAAGGTCAAGGTCTTCCTGATAGAGAAACAGTTTATCCCAGAAAAGCTTCGAAGGGTTTGGCAGAGCAGAGCGTCTTATCATTGCTGCTCCTCCGCAAGGAAATGGAATATCCATTGATTCTGTGTAGCGAGATGCCGGCATTCCTTTTCCAATGTCTCTGGAAAAGCCCATCCAATCAATCTCGCCACCTGCCGAGTCCATAGTATTCACATCATTGATATTCCGCATTGAACTGGTAACTGCCGCAATTGAAGGATCTTCCATTCGTTTTTCCAGATTACAGAGCCAGCCGGGTTCCACAATACAGTCATTGTTCAGAAGAACAAGCAGTTCACCTGTTGAAGCCTCCATCCCGGCATTGTTAGCACCTGTGAAGCCGGTGTTATTACGGAGAGAGACAAGAGTAATAAGAGGGAATTCTTTTCTGACTATCTCTGCGGATCCATCGCAGGAGCCATTGTCAACAACAACGATCTGATCCGGTTTTCGGTCGTGCTCCAGAAGCGAAACAAGACAGTCGCGGAGTATTTTTATTCCATTGTAATTGGGGATAATAATGGAGGTGGTCATCCGGATTCACCTGTAGAGAAAAGACCTTTAGGTCTGAGATACGGGCGATTTTTAAAGCCATGAACCAGCCCCAGCCACATCCAGAAAACAAGCTTTTTTCTTCGCCAGAGAGGATACAGCACTGATTTCAGAAGTGTCACAAGAAAATAGTAGAGCACAAACACGGAGAAGGAAAAAAAGCCAAGATGTCTGCGGGCTATGATATATCGATTTCTGTGCGTGAAATATATGGCAAATGGAGAGTATTCACCGCCTACACTTACAGAAACATGATGCAGAACAATTGCTTTAGGAATCAGAACAATTTTCTTTCCCAGTTTGCTGACTCTGAAACACAGATCTGTGTCTTCGTAGTAAACGAACAGGTCGGGATCCTGCATGCCGGCTTTCATGTAGTCATCTGCACGCATCATCATGGCGCATCCGGTTACCTGCTTCATTACCACAGGATGATCAGGGAGGTCAGAGACTGTTCTGTAAACCTGAGACAGGTACATGCGGGAATAGTTGTATCTGCCTCCTGCGCTCCAGACAATATCGGGTCTGTCTGCATATGGAATGGCAGGAGCCGCAATTCCTGTGTCACTATGGTTCAGAAGGTAGTTTACCAGCAGGAAGAGAGAATCAGGAAAGACTTCAGTATCGTTGTTGAGTATGAATACAAAATCAGTATCATGCTTCTGCACCATTTCGAATGCTTTGTTGTTGCCTGCTGTGAGTCCGGTGTTGGAATCGTTTTTATGAAACACTATCTCATTAGTTTTCCCGACCCAGTCTGGAACAGGTTCTGAAGAATTGTCAACCAGGCCGATCACAACAGAAACACCTACGGAAGCAAGAAGAGAATCTACGCATTTTTTTGTTAATTCCCACTGGTTGTAGTTAACGAGAAGCACTCCCACCTGTGCTTTTGCCGGATATGCTGTGTCAACCATTTTCTTCCTGTCTGTTGTCTGTGATCCTGTCTGCTGAATCAAGTAGAATAGTGTTTCCAGCTGCAAAAAGAAAGGCACTGGTGCTGGAGCGAAGAGCATGTGATCCCGAGCATTCAAATGTGTTATACTGTGCTCCATTCAGCTGTTTCATCAAGACATTTCGGAGGTTTTCTTGGCTTTGCCTGTAACTACAGTAACAGTTGCCTTTGGCAACCACAAGGTTGTCAAAACATGGGTAGAGGAGTGGTCCCGCGCAGGTGCGAACTGTATTATCACCAATAACGGCGGTGCAATCCCTGCCGGTGTAACAGGTAAGGCTATCGTGCTGTCTTCTCCTGTTAACAGTGGTTTCGGAGCAGGGATAAACCTGGCTGTGCAGCATGCAGAGACACCTGTTGTTGTTGTAACAAATCCCGATACTTTACCAGCCGCTCCAGGCGCTCTTAAGACCCTGACAGATTTCCACACCAGGGGAAGTCTTTCCGGAAGCCGCTCTGTTAACTCTTTCGGGAGGGAAGTTTATTCCACCGGTGTCTGGCCAACGGTAAAGTGGGTAAAATCACAGGTATTCCGCCCGGCGGCAACTCTGTGGCGGAAAGACAGTATAGACTGGCTTCAGGGTTCTCTAATAATGGTACACCGAGATGACTTTTTTCAGCTGGAAGGATTCTCGAAGAACTACCCACTTTATTTTGAAGACGTTGATCTGTGTTTCAGGGCGAAAAAGCAGGGGATGAAAATTGATTTTTGCAGAGAGAGCAGTTTCATGCACAATGAAGGATCCGGTTCCGAAAAGGCTGTTGCCTCCAGGCTTTCCTGTTTCCACTGGGGTATGCTGGAGTTTTTCAGAAGCAACGATCCCATCAATGCAGTTTCGGTAAGAAGAATGCTTATTGCCAAGTGTATTCTCAGGTTGTTTGTGTATGCACCAACTGACAGAGAAGCTTTCAGGGGATACTACAGAGCACTTCAGTCGGTTTGCAGTTTAGCAGCTCCTGTATTGCCCGGGTGGCATCAGTGACCGGCAGGGCGACTCCTCCAGGAAACAGCAAGTTGCTGGGGCTTTCTGTTCTCTCCCTGAGCAGCATACTAAGCGCACTGCTTACATATTTTAGATTTGCTCAGATAACATCTGTTTTTGGAACAAGCTGGAAAACAGATGCACTGGCAGTAGCCATGGTTTTCCCGTTTCTTGTGCGGGAAGTTGTAGCTCATTCTTTCGGATCGGCTTTTATACCAATTTATTCCAGGGTTATGGAACAACGAGGCCGTGAAGGAGCCGTTGCTTTCGTAAACAAAACCATGTCGTGGCTTTTTCTTACAAGTTCGGTTCTGGTGGGAGTACTCTGGTTTACCAGCGATTTTCTTGTGAGGATAGTAAGCCCCAGCGGATCTCCCGAGTTGCTGCTGCTGGCTTCCAATCTTCTCAGAATACTGTTGCCTGTGGTGATTCTGGGAACATCCAATGGAATACTCTCCAATTTTATCAAGTATGACAGAAGGTTTATTACTCTTTCCATTTCCGGCTTGCTGGGATTAGCTTTGTCTTTTGCTGTTTTACTGATTGCCGGAGACCGGATCGGTGTTATGATTCTTCCGATATCTGTACTTGCAGGTAATCTGGTTACCTTTGTCTTTCTGCTTGCTCAGAGTTTCAGAGGAGGTTTCAGAATTCAGCCATCCTTCCAGAGTGATCTATTTATGGGTCAACTGGCCAGAATGGCAGTGCCTGTGGTCGGGGGAACTCTCGCAGGTTTTTTTGCTCCTGTGGCAGACAAGATGCTCGCTTCTTTTCTTCAGGAGAGTTCTGTAACAGCCATAGATTACGCCAACAGGATTAAAAACATAGTTCTTGCAGTTGTATTTTTTCCTTTCCTCACATTTGCAGACCTCAGCTTTTCTGCAGAAGCAGCAAAGGGCAGGAAAGAAGAGCTTCTTGCCGTTCTTCGAAAGAGTATCAATACAACATCACTTGTAATGTTTCCCACAGCGGCACTGGTAACGGTTCTGGCTGTTCCTGCTGTTTCAGTGCTTTTTCAGAGAGGGAATTTTACCGGTGATGATTCCAGATACATTGGGTATGCGCTTGCGTTCTATGCCCCGTGGCTGGCCCAGTTCGGTACAGGATCTCTGGTTTCCAGAGCATTTTACGCACAGAAGGACTCTTCGACACCTGTAGTTATCGGTATTTTCGGGATTATTGCAAATGTTTTGTTGAATGTGATTCTTGTAGGACCTCTTGGTATTGGTGGTCTTGCTCTGGCGACAACCGTAACATCCACCGGCAAGACAGTGTATCTGATCTGGTCTCTTTCCAGAAAGATGGGTGGTCTTGATCTGCGTCTGATTGCTAGAGAACAGCTTGTGATTCTTTCAGCGAATGCGGTTCTTATTGCAGGCAGCCTGATGCTTGTACATTTATGGCCTTTCTCAACAGAAGCCTCTCTTGTAACAAGGTTTATGCAACTGGCCAGCTATACTGTCGGAGGAGTTTTCTTAATGTTCCTGGTTCTTCGCGGTATGGGCAGTACCACTCTGTCCGGCTTTGCGTCTCAAATTTCAGCCAAAATTAAAAGCAAAAGAACAGCAGGATAGCAGTTAGTTTATATCTGGGAAGTGTTCTTTCAGGATTTCGTCAAAGCGTTTTCTAGGTATGTCCACTGAGTAATTCCTGAGTATCCAGTCTCTTGCCTTTCTGCGTGTTTCAAGGGTTTCCATCCAGTTTTCACTGAGGTAATCAAAATGGTCTGCAAGATCCTGTGCTGTAACGAAAGAACTGACCAGGTCGGGAGCTTCGTGAACTATGTGGGTCCATGGTTTCGCTAGAGTGTACAGACCGGATGCCATGTATGAATTTACCTTCATCTGATAAACAACAGGCGACACCTTCAATACAGTAGCAACCCCTATCTGATAATTCTTGAGAAGTTCAGGCACTTTCAGTCTGGGAACAGGTGGCAGACAGCGGACCCTGCCTCCGGTCTTCCTGCAAAGTTTCTCTATTTTTTTTCTTTCTTCCCCGGTGCCAACGATATCGCCCTTCATGCTTCTGGACAGCATCACACCCTCAATAAACAGCTCCGGTTCGTGTATCCTGTCGATACTGGTAAGCAGTAATGCTCTTTCTGCAGATGTGCTTTCAGCGTACTTGAATCTTGAAAGATCCTGATTGTGAGCAAGAATTTCTATGTCGGGTATGTGGGTTTCCGGGCAGCATGTAGCAAACACGGAGTTTTTCATTAGCAGATCAAACTGAGGTGTTCGATCAGAGTCGCACAGCTTGGAATGGAAACGCATGGCGTAGGGTAGGTGGCTTTTCATGGCAACATAGCCTGCATCAGGATCCAGACACACAACGAGGTCTGCATTGAATTTGTGGAAGCTATTTTTCAGGGCGGTCTGGAAGAGCCTCTGAATAAAAGCGTGTCTGTATCTGTCTGCCCTCGGCCACGGTCCGGCAAGGCAGCCTGTAACACCTGCACCAACACATTTGATACCCTCTATGGTTCGTGTCCCGGCTTTTAAGTTTCGGATCACATACATGGCCTGATGGCGGGATCCCAGAAGATCAAGCGGTGTTGTCCACCCTCCGGAGAAAGCCGGGATGGTGTAGGTAGTGGCTACAATAATTCGCATGGTTCAGTTTCCAAAAAGAGAATCAAATTTATCCCTGTGTTTCTCTGCGTTATCGGCTTTTACTACTGGAGTGGCCGGTTTCCATTCCTCGCAGAAATTCTTTCCCTGCCTGTCGGCAATGGTATCGGTTGTCATGGATCTGCACATTTCCGCCTGCGCATCCCACAGATCGCACTGAACACAGGAGTGAAGCCAGCAGTGGCACTTCTCGCAGACTGCGCCGAAGGGCACTTTATTCTGCGGCCAGTGTTCCCCACACAGAACACAATTCATCGTGTTAGATCTTTTCTTCCATAAGAGAGATATTGGTAATTCGCCATTCAGAATCAGTGCTGCCTGGAAGTTGTACAGTGTCTCCCTTGGCCAGCCCAAGCAGAGCAGCACCCAGGGGAGCTTTGTAGTTTATGTACCCTCTGTCTGCATCTGCATCCATAAGACCGACCACAAACACTGTGCGTATCTCCGGATCTTCTCCCATGGACTCAATAACAACTTTGGTTGCAGGGCTAACAACATCAATATTTATCTGCCCGACTGGATATGGCCTCATCAGCTTCAATTGTTTTCTGTATCTGTTAAGCATCTCCAGCAGGAAATCGCGCTTTTCAAGAGCTGCTGTGTACTCGGCATTTTCAGATAGATCGCCGTGAGAAGCCGCCTCGGCAATTGCCTTGGCTGCCAGTGGTATTTGTACAGTTCTGATGTCTTCTATTTCTTCTATTCTTTTAGCAATTCCCTCACGACTGTTGAACAGAAAGTCGCTTTCCCAGAACCTTCGTATATTCGTAAAACCTCCAGTGCGCCTGCCGGAGAGTTCGCGTCTGGCCAGCAGAACCAATCCGGTTTCCTGGGCCCCCAAACTCTGCTCCAGATTTTCTGTAAGGGCTTCCAGCCTTCTTGTGTCAAGAAGAGAGATATGCTGTTCAAGCTGCGGTCTGAGTTTGTTCATAAGAATCATGCAGATTCGTCTCTGTATTTCAGACTTGGCAAAGTTCAGGTTCTTCAGAGCCAGAGTAACTATTTTGCCCGGTTCCATGTAGCTTTCCATTTTTGCCGATCGTTCCAGTGCCCACATGAAATGTGCAGTTTCTCTCGGGTCATCCAGGGCTTCGAGAATGTACTTTTCGTGGAGTTCCGGGTAAAACTCATGAGCATGCTCAGCTGCCTGCTCCCTCATGGTTCTTGGCAGCTTGTCTAGAAGAGACCAGATTTCATTCTCGTCGGGAGAGTTGGCAAAAAACAGCTTCAGGTACAGTTTTTTGCATGGAACAGAGTGGATCTCCTCTATACTTCTCTGTACCCTTGCCGCTTTGGCTTCCAGTAGAGGTACAGTTTTTTCCTGAAAATTCTCGGTTTTTCCTTTACCGGAACAAAGCCATGCAAGCTCGAAAATAGCTCCCTTTTCAATATCCTTCAGGCTGACAATTCTGTCAAAAAGCTGTTCAAGGGTGTTCTCTTCTTTCTTTGTGGCTGCCTTTATCAGAGAAGCTACGATTCTGGTTTTCTCGGACATGGGAAGTTTCTTTATGGCGATTACAGCCTCCACCTGGCTCATAAGTGAGGAACTGTCTGCCGGTATTACAGAATCTCCCATATCCATGTAGTCGGGAGAGTTGACAGTAGCTGCTTTCAGTAGTTTCCACATCTGGCGCGGTTTGAAATCTGAACCGTCCAGCAGTTTGAGAAGGTTTATCTCTTTCAGTGAGTTGTCTGTTGCCAGGTCGCGGAATGACCTTTCAAGAAGTAAATTCCCACCGTTCTGAAGAAGGCTGGAAAACCCTTCCGGATCTTTCCATCTTAGAACATACAGGGAGTCGGCCGATACTGGATTGGTTGAATCCATTGTGGCTTCAACTGTCATGTCGTGGTTTCTTGCCCTCTGGAAGTCAATAGTGAAAGAGCTTCGGGATACCCGGAGTATTTTGCCCGGCCCGAAATCCCTATGATAAACAAATCTGTCTTCCTGATATCTCAGCAGCTCTCTCAGCTTGTTCCAGGATTCCTTCAGAGATTTTTTTTCAGACAGTATTCCGCTTGCGGTAATAAATATTTCCAGAGGCTCGAACATCAGGTATTTGTCTCTCAGGGCTTCTACCAGTACTGTTGCTATTACGGAAGAGTAATCAAACATATCTGCTGCCTGTGAGGCAAACTCAAAAACATCATCTCTGTTATCAGAATCCATCTTTTCCGCAGCTAGCTCGGACAGGTGCAATGGCAGGTTTCCCTCAATGTTGTTTCGAAAAAGGCAAATAGCTTCAATCAGCTCTTCAGCAGGTGTTCCTTTGTCTAGTGCACTTTCCCATGCAGTTTTAAAAGCATCGGAATTGCGACTTTCCGCCAATTCAATGAGTCTGGACAATAGACTTTCCTCTCCTGTAGTATTGCTCTAACAATAGTAACAACAATAACAATCTGCCGTACCTTTGCGTTAGTCTTATTTTCAGGGAGGTTTTAGTGGACAGAAGAGAGTTTTTGGAGAAAGCGGGAAAGGCAGGGGGGGCGCTTCTGCTTTCCTCGATTGCAGGCAAGGCGGTAGCAGGGGAAATGGAGCAGGGTTCTGTTGAATTATGGAGCAACGGTTCGTTTCTTCAGGATTGTGTAGATGTTTCAGGTGAAGCC
>CAZRXU010000046.1:0-18527 GCA_964604135.1 uncultured bacterium
TCAAAGCATCCTGCAGAAACTGTGCTCCCCTTGTTTCACTGTGAATCAGGCAGAACTCGCGCAGCCTGCTTGCCGACCCAGCTGCTGACGGGGCTCCTGCCAGCCCGGGTCTGCTCATTACTCTGTAGGCTTCCTCCATTGCGAAGCTGCCGAGCAGGAAGAAGGCGTGTCGGGGCGTTGTGGCTACCCAGTTCGGGTTGCCCCGGCCTGCGTTGAGCATTAGCTTTTCAGAGTTGTTTCCTGCCATTTCTATGAGTTTGTCTTTCAGCTCAAATGGGCTGAGTTTCTCGTAGCTTTTTTCTTCAGTTGCATTTTTCATGTTTTGCCTTTCCTGCAGAAGTTAGTTTTCTTTGTAAAACAGTCTGCAGAAGCACTTTCCGCTGGTTTCAATCTCTTGTTTCAATCCTTCGCAAGGACACAGTTCATCGGTTTCTGTGTTCAGAGGATGGCTCTGTTTGCAAGGGCAAAAATACCGGCCTGTTGCGATGAAATTCATGGTCATGAGACCTATGACTTTCTTTACCCGTTCTGCGTCGGGGTTAAGAATGTATCCGCCTTTTTCAGCGGTATTCAGAGCTCCCTTTAGCGTTGTGTTGTACTCTTCTGTACCCACCACATGATCCCATGGATTTGCCATTGATCTTTCCTTTGTGTTAATTGGAATTGATCTGTCAGTTGTTTGATTTTTCTCTGATCCGTCTTGTTTCCATGGCGGTGATTTCCTCAAGCATTTTCCTGTTTGCCGCGGAAATGTCTGCCACCGATGCAAACAGTACCAGCAGGATTCCGAATGTTATAGAGAACAGACCCCCTATTCCAAATGCCGTGAACGGAGTGATGCTGCCTTTTATAGTCCACCAGGCAAGGGTAAAACCGGCCATAAGCAGGCCGATACCTATAAGAATAGAGGCAGGCGTTCCGTAAAATCGCCACGGAGAATGGCCATGCGCTACAGAGTACATTGCCTCAATTGAAAGGTGGGCATAACGCCAGAGGTTTGAAGCAATTCTTGACTTGCCGTATTCTCTTTCGCCTTTAATCTTTACGGGAATCTCCCTGATCCTGAGACCTTTTCTTGCGATGTCTATAAGAACTTCCTGTGTGTATGTGAATCTGCTGAAACATGCCATTCTGTCTAGGGCTTTGGGGCCGTAAACCCGAAAACCGCATGTGGCATCATGGACTTCAGTGTTTGCCAGACTGCTTACAAGCCTTGCAACTTTGGCATTCCCCCACTTCTTCAGAACAGGCATTTCAGGGGTAAGTTCAGGATTGATGAATCGGCTGGCAGTAGAGAAGTCAGCTTCATTCAGAATAACCGGCGTAGCCAGGACTGGAAGATCTTTCGGGTTGAACTGCCCGTCGGCATCTATTGTGGCCATGTAGTAAAAGCCCTTTTCTCTGGCATAGGAAAGCATTGTGCGGAAAACAGTTCCAAGCCCCATGTTTCTGCCGTGGGAAACAACTGCAGCCCCTGCAGCGCGGGCCTTTGAAACAGTGGAATCTGTTGACCCGTCATCCACAACAAGAATTTCTACCCGAGTTCCATGTAATTCACCTGGAATGGCAGAAATTACCTGCTCTATGGTAAATTCTTCGTTCAGTGCCGGAATAGCTACCAGTGTCTTCATGACTGTAGTATATAAAGACTCGCATTCCTCGCAAGTGGCTGGTTCGGTAGATACAATTGTTTTCTGCCTCAGGCAGGTTTATTCTGGAGGTCAAAGATGTTTATAGTTGCTTTTGTGCTTGCAATGATGCAAATGCAGTTACCGGAACAGTTTGATTTGAGAGACTACAGCAGCGAGAACTATGTTACATCGGTAAAAAGTCAGCAGGGAGGAACCTGCTGGACACACGGAACAATGGCCTCTATTGAGTCAAATCTGCTTATGACCGGTGCCTGGGAAGACAACGGTGAAACAGGTGAGCCGAACCTTGCGGAATACCATCTTGACTGGTGGAACGGTTTCAACGAGTGGAACAACTCTGATATCGATCCACCTACAGGCTCTGGACTGACTGTGCATCAGGGTGGAGACTACCTTGTTTCAACTGCGTATCTGTCTCGGGGAGACGGTGCTGTTCGCGACACAGACGGTCAGTCTTTCGAAGCTGCACCTCAATTCACTTCAACGGATTACCACTATTATTACCCGGCAGATGTGGAGTGGCATCTGGTGGGCGATGACCTTGCATCCTTAAGCAGAGTGAAGACCGCCCTGATGAACCACGGAGCCATGGCCTGCTGCTACTGTGTGAACAGCAGTTTTATGACAGATTACATACAGTATCAACCCCCTTCAAGCACGGAGCTGCCCAATCATTCAGTTGCGATAGTGGGATGGGACGACAACAAGGTTACACAGGCTCCTGAACCTGGTGCCTGGATCGTGAAAAACAGCTGGGGTGAAAACTGGGGTTTTGACGGTTACTTTTTTATCAGCTACTGGGATAAATGGTGCGGAAGAGAACCCTTCATGGGTACAGTTTCCTTCACCGATGTTCGGCCGCTGGACTACGATAAGTTTTACTACTACGATTACCACGGCTGGAGGGATACCTTTACCGGCATTTCCAAAGCGATGAACGCCTTCGTGGCCACCGGTGATCACTTTATTCCGGAAGTATCATTTTTTACTGCGGCAGATTCGGTGAACTTTACGGCATCGGTGTACGGCAGTTTTCAGGGCGGAGTGCTATCAGATCAACTGACAATTGAAACAGGGTTCTGTGAGTACAGAGGCTTTCACACTGTTGAATTGAGCAGCCCGTTTGAACTGGCTCAGGGTGACAGTGCATACTTCGTGGTGGAGTTTTCAGATGGGGGTTACGCATACGACAGAACATCTGAAGTCTCCGTGTTGCTGGGTGCTTCTTCAAGGGTTATTGTGGAATCTACTGCATCTTCCGGAGAGAGCTGGTACAACGACGGATCATGGCACGATCTCTACACGTGGGCAGGTAACCCTTATCCGGGAACCGGTAACTTCTGCTTGAAAATGCTGGCGTACAATGCTGGTCTAAGTGTGATGCCCGATGCGGATTTTATCTTCCAGGGAGAGATCGGAGGGCCTTTTACTCCGGCATCTGAAACCTGGCAGATGGAATTCATGGGAGAGGGATCTGTTCAGTATCTTATTACTCCGGAAACGGCTGATTGGCTTGATCTTGCAGGAACGCTTTCGGGAAGTATTTCCCAGGGCGAAACGGTTGAGATTTCTGCTTCCATCAACAGTGCTGCCGACACCCTTCCTCTGGGAGTGTATACGGCGGAAGTTGAGTTTACCAATGTAACCAGCGGAACGGGAAACACAACGGCTGAAGTTGTTCTTGTGGTGGGCAACGCAGGTATTATCTACAGCTGGAATATGGAATCCGATCCAGGATGGACTGCTGACGGGCAGTGGGAGTGGGGTGTACCGCAAGGGCAGGGCGGGTCTCACGGCAACCCCGACCCCACTTCAGGAAACACAGGAGGCAATGTATACGGTTACAACCTTCAGGGAGACTATGAATCAAATCTGGTGCGAAGGTACCTTACAACGGAATCAATAGACTGCTCTAACCTGTTTTGTACTCAGCTGCGTTTTCAGAGATGGCTGGGCGTAGAGAGGAATACATACGACCATGCTGCAGTGGAAGTATCCAATGACGGAACTACATGGTTTCCCGTGTGGGAAAACGGTACAGATGAAACCGCAGACGGCGCCTGGAGCTGCATGATGTATGATATTTCCGAATATGCAGATCAGCAGGAAACCGTCTGGATCAGATGGGTAATGGGTACAACTGATTCAGGCTGGGAATACTGCGGCTGGAATCTGGATGATGTTGAAATATGGGCTACAGGCGCTCTGAATGTTGAAGAGGGTGAAGCTGTGCCGGCTCTGTCTGTTGTACTCTCCGGAGGCAACCCTGCCTTGTCTTCTTCCGCATTTACCTGCAGAATTCCTTCGGAAGGTGTGCTTACTCTTCAGGTTCACGATATCACAGGAAGAATTGTTAACACCGTTTACCGTGGTGAAGTACCGGGTGGTGAAATCACTGTTCCGTTCAGTCTTACAGATGCTCATGGAGTTAGACTGCCTGCAGGGATTTACCCTGTTGTGGCAGCATGCAACGGGGAAACTACTGTTACAAGACTGGTTGTGCTCAGCCGCTGATTTTTACATGCCCCGGTACAGTGATTGTGCCGGGGCACTTGGATAAGGAGATTGTTTTGGCCCGAGTTCTTCTTGTGAACCCGCCTTCTTCCATTGATGTTTACAGCGATAGCAACATCAGGGTGGCAATTACTTCCGCACCTTTTGTTACCCTCGGGGCTCTTGCCGGTGCCGTACTGGAAGACGACCATGATGTGAGAGTTGCCGATCTGATGATAGAGGCCAGGCCAATGGAGGCCTACAAAAGCATTCTCAGAAACTGGAAGCCTGACTATGTGGGAATCACATTTACCACCCCTCTTGTTTCAGAGGCCAGAACTCTTGCCGCCGTGGCCAGAGAGGAATCTCCCAACACTGTGATCATCGGTGGCGGTATTCATGCAACCACTCTTCCTCGTGAGGTTTTAGAAACTAGTGAGTTCAACATAGTTGCTATTGGCGAGGGCGAGAACACGCTGCGGGAGATATGTCTTGGCGGAAGTCTTGAGGAAATAGATGGCATAGCATACTTTGAGAACGGCGAGTATTACAGAACCAAGCCAAGAGCTCTGATTATGGATCTTGACAGTCTTCCCCTGCCTGCATGGCAGTTGTACAAGCTGCAGTACTACAGATCTCCCCATATTGCATCAAGGAAGAATCCCGTGGGCTACATGGAGACAAACCGCGGTTGTAACCACTACTGCACATACTGCAGCCAGACCATATTCGGGCACAATGTGCGCTGGAAGAGCCCGGAACGAATAGTCGACGAAATGTTCAGAATGCTGGAATTGGGTTTCAACGATATTCACATAAAAGATGACAACTTTACAGCAGATATTGACAGAGCCAAGGAGGTCTGCAGGCTTCTTATTAGAAGGAAATTTCCGGCTCCATGGGCACTTCCCACCGGTGTAAATGTTCACGATGTAGACAGAGAGTTTTTCCAACTGGCTCGCGAAGCCGGTTGTTACATGGTGTCTTTCGGTATTGAAAGCGGAGTTGCTGAAATACTTGAAAATGTGAACAAGCATCAGTCTCCGGAGCTGATCAGGAAAGCTGTGACAATGGCAGACAACGCCGGGCTGGAAACAGTTGGTTTTTTTATGATCGGGCTTCCAGGCGACACACAGGAAACAGTTGAAGAAACTATGAGGTTTGCCTGCAGTCTCCCTCTTACCTACGCAAAAGCTTCCATGACCCTGCCTTTCCCGTCAAGTGCTCTGTTCCGGCAGATTGATAAAGCAGGTAGAATCAAGAGCAGAAACTGGGATACCTACAATTTTCACAGCACGGCCGATGTCTGGGAACATGAAAACCTTTCCTGGGATGAAATAAGAAAGTTCTACGGCAGGTTTCACCGGAAATTCTACTTCAGACCGTCCTATATCTGGAAAAGGTTCTGGCGTGATATTCGCATGGGGTATCTGTGGGATGATATCAAGGCAGTTTTCTCCAACAATTGGGGTGACTGATAGTTGAGGAAGATACTTCCCGGAATTCTGCTTGTTGTTTTGTCTGTGTTTGTGGCTGAGCGGTTCTTCCCTCAGATCAGAATGAAAAGGATTACGGTTCTTACCATCCCGGACAGTGCCATGATATCAATAAATGGGGTTCCAGCCGGTTTTTCTCCCCTCACACAGTTAGTACCCCGCGACGGGGTTCATGTGGTTGCCGGGAAAGATGGTTTTTTTTCTGCAGATTTCCTGGCGGAGTCTCCACCGGATACCATTTTCCTCCAGCTGCATGAGGGTTGTCTGCTTGCAGTAAACTCAAGACCGCCTGGATGTCAGATTCTTTCCCACGGTTTTTCAGGCATTGCCCCGTGCTCTCTGGTAGTGGAATCCGGCAGCTGTGTGGATATCACCGCTCTCGGTGAAATGGGAATATCGGTAACAAGAACAGTGAACATGCTTACTCCCGTGGCAAGAGTTGTTACAATTGCAGTACCGTTTGAATTTACCGATCAGGCTGTAAACATGGGCTTCTTGGTGATCCCGGATGATTTGCTGCCTTTTGCAATGGGGCCTCTGACCGTGGGCAGGTATGAAGTGACAGCTTCGCAGTTTGCTGAGTTTATGAATTCAGTTGATCCGTATCTTCGCAGAGATTCATTGTCTGCACTGGGACGAACCTGCCTTATGGACAGCATACTGAAGTGCAACTGGAGGATACCGGTTGTTCTAAGCGATGATACCACATGTTACCAGCCGGTTCCGGGGATGGAGAACTACCCCATGGCAGGAATGACCTGGGCCGGGGCTGTTTGGTACTGCCGGTGGCTAACTGCTGAAAGCGCAACAGGGCTGGAGTTCAGATTACCGCAGAATACTGAGTGGAGCATCCTCGCTTCAGCAGGATCAGAGCTTCCTGTTAACCTGTCTGATGTGAACGAAATCATTCTGTCAAGACATTCGGATATTAATGACGGCTGGCGGGAAGCAGCCCCTGCAGGTGCCATGGGACGAAGCAGATGGGGACTCTGCGAGATGCAGGGCAATCTGTGGGAATGGATCGATTCCATTGGAGTGGCAGCTGGTGGCAGCTGGCTTTCTTCTATTGAAGACTGCACTGCAGATTCAAGAATTGAGCTGAGTGATAATATTGGTTATCCTTTTGTGGGATTGAGGGTTGTGGCAACAGGTTTTCCAGAGAATATTATTCCCGGTTCATTAAGTTCAGAACAGGAGGCTGATCGTGAATAGAAAAATCCCAGGCGGACCGCTTTACCCTGCACCGGAGTTGCCCAGTATTCCGGATCTTATCATGAATTCAGCCAGGAAATTTCCTGATAAGGTAGCCGTGCAGGAACCGGCAGAGCTGGGGAAGTTTAAGTCGATCAACTACAGGCAGTTTGCCAGTAATATAGACTGGGTAGCCAGGGGAATTCTTGAAACAACCGATCATCCTGTTGTTGCCCTGGTGGGGAAGAACAGCATCTCCTGGTACACTGCATATTTTGCGGTGCACAGAGCTGGTGGTATTGTGGTTCCTGTCGATCCCGGTCTTCCCAAGTCAGACATGCACACAATTCTTCACTATTCCGGCGCCAACATTGTATTTTATGATGCCAGCTTTGGCGACTGGTTTGAATACCTGAAAGATGTCACTGCAATATCGATGAATGCCGGTTTTAAGGATGCTCCCCTTGTGTTCAGCACAATACTCAGGAAGGGCAGAACCAGCAACAGGAATCTTCCGTCTACTTATGATGCAAACAAACCGGCGGTTATCAGTTACACCTCTGGAACCACAGGAATGGCCAAGGGGGTGGTTCACTCTCAGAGTAGTTTACTTTCAGATGTAAGGCAGGGGCTTCAGTTCTTTGATGTGAATGATACAGACATATTTCTCAGTGTGCTTCCTGTTCACCATTTGTTTGAAGGAACACTGGGTTTTCTTCTTCCTCTTGCCACCGGAGCAGAAATTGCCATAGCTCACGGACTTCGTTACATTGCCGCCGATCTTGTTACCACGCACGCCACTATACTGCTTGCAGTTCCACTTCTATGGGAAACATTGTATCGCAGAATTGTTGACAACATCGAATCTTCTTTCGCAGGAAAAGCAAAATTCGGAATAGGGCTGGCAATTTCCACGGTTACCGAAAAACTGGGTATCAGGGGAATGAGAAGAAAAGTATTCGACCCTGTTCACGAGAAGTTCGGCGGGAAGCTCCGGCTGCTAATCTCGGGTGGTGCAGGTATTGATCCCCACGCTCTGGAGGGGCTTGAGAAACTTGGATTCAAGATGATAGAGGGGTATGGACTTACAGAGACAGCACCTATTATTTCCGCCAATCGCATAGGAGCAAACAGATACGGGAGTGTTGGTTTTTTGCTTTCAGAAATGGAGGGGAAAATCGATGATCCTGATGAATTCGGTGTGGGCGAGATTGTGGTAAAAGGACCTAATGTTATGCTGGGGTATTACGGAAATCCAGAAGCTACCTCAGAGGTGTTGTCTGAAGACGGATGGTTCAAAACAGGCGATTTCGGGTATTTCGACAGTGATGGCTATCTGTATATCACAGGCAGAAAGAAGAATGTGATTATTGCCAAGAACGGCAAGAATGTCTATCCAGAAGAGATAGAAACCAGATTGAATCGGTTCGAGCACGTGAAGGAATGCATGGTTTTTGGCAGGGAGTCTGAAACCAAGGGTGAGGAGATCTGCGTGCTTCTGGTACCCGATCGTGACATGCTTATCGAAGAAGCCGAGAGTCAGGGTAGAAAGATAACTGCTAACGACGAGATATTGTCGATGAGAAAAGTAATTAAAGCTTACAATCAAACTGCCGAGGGTTTTAAAAGGGTGGCAAGTTTTATCATCTATCAGGATGAATTGCCTAAAACCACCACGAAGAAGATCAAGCGAAGTGTTGCTTTGAAAGAAGCAGGTATGTCGCCAAGCGAGGTTTTCAGAACCTGATGGCAGGTCGCAGGGCAAACAGCGCCTACATGTTGTCCGGGCAGATTTTCGGCAAAGCCGGTCTGTTCATTTCGCTGATGATTTATTCCAGAATACTGGGTGATGATCCGTTTGGTGAGTTGCTTTTTGCCGTTTCAATAGGTCTGATAGTTATCTTTCTGAGCGATATGGGAGCTACCATTCTTGTCACCAGACGGATAGCATCAGGCTGTGATGTAAACAGCACGCTTTCAGCAGCTGTTGTGCTGAGAAGCGTTCTGTCGATTGTGACAGTTCTGGCGGTTATGGCAGCTGGATGGGTTGTTGGATATTCCACTCGTCAGCTGGTATTGATACTGTTTGTTTCCAGCGGATTTGTTCTGGACGGCTTTCTGGAAACTTCATTCGCTGTGTTCAGGGCCCGGGAAGTAATGATTAACGAAGGTGCCGCAAGGCTGCTTCTTGGTTTACTGACGGTGTCTCTTGCTGCTTATGCCTGGTACACTGGCAGAGGGGTTTACTTTGCCGGGGCAACTTATTTTGTAAGGCAGATTCCTGCAGCGATATTTGCCTATTTTGTACTTTTCAGAATGGGTTTCAGGTTGGACACATCACATAAGGCTCTGAAATCAGTAATTTCGCTGTTCAAAGCTGCAGTTCCACTTGGAATTGTCGGGCTGTTTCTAGTCGCCGGCGAAAGACTGGATAGCGTGTTTATAAAGGCTTATCTGGGTGACAGCGCAATTGCCGCTTACCAGCAGAGCACGAAAATACTGGAAGCCCTTGTTCTTGTGGTAACGCCTACACTGCTTCCAGGTGCCCTTTTCGCAGCTCTGTGCGAGTCTGTTCAGGTGGGGTGGTACAAAACGAGAGAGAGAATAGCCTGGATGACAGAATTATTTGTCGTAATTGCTTTTGTATTAATTATCCCTCTGCTTGCATTTGAACAGCAAGTACTCAGAATTATCTGGGGGGGAGAATTCCTTCGTGGAATATCCATGGATGAACTGCTTGTTTCTTTCAGAATTGTTCTTCTAACCCTTCCGGTGGCTTACATGTATCACATGTTTATGGCTGTGGTTATTTCGCTTGAAAGACAGAAAAAAGCAGTTCCGCTGGTTGCTGTTTCTCTTGCAGTAGAGATAGTTTTGTTTGTGGTTCTCATTCCCGTAATGGGTATAACAGGTGCTGCAGTTGCCCATTTTGTACTGATGTTTTCCGTTGCTTCACTGCTTGCTCTGGATCTTCGCAGGAAGTACGGTGCCACAGGGTTTATCAGGGGTGCAGCAAGACCTTCAGCCGCTGCTGTTACAGCCTTTGCGGTTCTGTGCGTACACCCCTTCAGCGCCGCTGGAAACGCAGTTGTTTCAATGGCTGTTTTCTTCTCTGCGTGGTTAATTATGGGTGGGAAAAGAATCATTCCATCAAGGCAATAGTTTCCTCACTGCAATTGCGAATTTTCTGAAAGAAGTATTCCTTGTCTTGAAGTTGAAAACGCTTTTAGACTCTATACCGTCCAGAATAGATCTGTCACATCCGATTCCGGCCAGAAACTCGTCAAACCCTTCAGGTGGCTCCTTAGGTTCTCTTTCTTCGACGATTTTCAGAGCTTCCTCTCTGCCAATAACCCCTGCTCTTGTCATATTGGCGTAGAGATATTCGTATTTGCCAAAGCCGGTACGCTGCCTGAACAGGTAGCTTGAGTGGGGAGTTCCAAGACAGTCGTATCTTACACTGGACATATTCTTGCCGAAATCAAGTTCTTTGTTGAGTGTTTCGTAGATTTCCGGGAGATTCCAGGGTATGTAGTTCGGCAGGTTTATCTGCTTTACGCCGAACATTCGTTTCAGAGTGGGAAAGAAGTAGTCCCACTTCAGTTCCTTCAGGTTGAACTCGGACTTCATGATGTCTTTGAAACAGACTCGATCCATGTATGAAGTTTCCGGAGGGGGAGACTCAAGAATGTCAGAAAATCCTGCTGCAATCAGCCTTATTCCCTGTGAATCGGCAGCTCTGAAAATTGCAGTGGGAATAAGAACGACACATGCCGCACAAAACTCTCCTGTAGCTTCGAGAGCCCTCTTGTAAACGCGGTTAAGCAGTTCTTTGTCAGGCGAGTATGTCATAAGATCTACTCCAAGCCTGGAAGCTGATTTCTTAACAAATGCAAGAGCGTTCGGATCTAGAAAACCGTTATCAAAGTTGTACGCGAGGCAACGCATTCTGTATTTGTTTTTCATTAGCCACAAAGTATATGTACTGTCTTTACCTCCGCTGAATGGAACCAGAATATCGTATTTTTCGCCTTTTCCCCGGTATTTATCGAGAGTCTTCTCTAGTTTTTGCTCTCTCTTTTTCCAGTTGATATTTGCGTATTTAGCATCGAATTCACGACAGACTCTGCATACACCATTCTCGTCAAAGTCAATATTTGGGTAACTGGACGGGAGTATGCATCTTGTACACCTGGTAATTGCCTCGGTCATACTCTTCCTTTCAGGGTAGAGCAGAAAAATCATACTGAACCAGGGCGAAACCAGCAGCAACTGCAGTTTTCAATAAGATACTGGTACACAGAAATGCCGCGAAGAATCGTACTGTGTTTCACCCATGAAAAACTAACATACTACGAAGGGTTTTGTATGCCCAGTTACCTTGCTGATTGCGGCACGTGTGCTGTAATCGATGATCTTCCATGCGGCTGACACAACAATTCCGCATTGTATCTCAGACAATTACCATGTTTCGCCTCTTCCTGAAATCATCCGAATGTTGTATACTCAACCTTTGTGTGCTACCATATGTTCCATTTCGATGTGGAAACAACAGTGGCATACACCATGTGGGGTTATAAGTTGTACAGCAATCAAGATATGGTGGTGATATGGGCGGTGATACCGCAATGAAGTACGATGAAAGCAAGATCAAAACCCTTTCATCCATTGAGCATATCAGGCTCAGAACAGGTATGTATATAGGTCGTCTGGGTGACGGATCCAATGTAGATGACGGCATTTATGTTCTTCTGAAGGAAGTTATCGATAACTCTGTAGATGAGTTTATCATGGGTTACGGAAAACGCATCAGGGTCAGGTTGAACGGAAGAACCTGCTCTGTTCGCGATTACGGCAGGGGAATACCCCTCGGAATGCTTTTTGAGTGTGTCTCGCAGATCAACACAGGGGCTAAGTACAACACTGATGTGTTTATGTTCAGCGTAGGGCTGAACGGTGTTGGAACAAAGGCGGTAAATGCTCTTTCCGAGCATTTTATGGTGTGTTCTCATCGTGATGGTGAAAGCAGAAGAATAGTGTTTTCTCGCGGGGTTCTTGTGGATGATGTTACTGAGCCCAGCACTGAGCGCAACGGAACTTATGTTGAGTTTACGCCAGACAGCGAGATTTTCGGCCAGTATTCATACAGAGAAGAGTTTATGGAGAAGAGAATTAGGCACTATGCCTTTCTCAATTCCGGTTTGAAGATTCAGTTCAACGAGAACACCTATCAGTCAGAAAATGGCCTGCAGGATCTGCTTGAACACGAAGCAGGGGATGAAGCTGTTTACCCGGTATTCTATTTCCGGGAAAAGACCCTTGAGTTTGCGTTTACACACACCAACTCCTACGGAGAGAGGTATCTGTCTTTCGCCAACGGGCAGTACACAAGTGCAGGTGGTTCCCATCTGTCGGCATTCAAAGAAGGTCTCTTGAAGGGGGTTAATGCTTACAGCTCAGAGAAATTCACCGGAGACGATGTTCGCGATGGAATTATTGCGGCAATTTCAATAAAGCTGAAAGACCCGGTTTTTGAGAGTCAGACGAAAAGCAAACTTGGAAACAGTGATATCAGGCGCGATATAGTAACCAGGGTTCAGAGCGAGATCGAGCAGATGCTCCACCGGAACACAACACTTGCTGACCAGCTTATAAGCAAGGTCAAGGCGAATCAGAAACTTCGTACAGAGCTTCTTTCCGTAAAAAAGAAGGCCAGGGCCCGGGCGAAGCAAACGGCAATACGTATTCCCAAGCTGAAAGACTGCAAAATTCATTTTGGAACCGGTCACGACAGGGAAGAAGAGAGTTCTATCTTCCTTACCGAGGGTTTGAGTGCTGCAGGCAGCCTTGTTGCTTCAAGGGATGTGTATACCCAGGCAGTTTATGCTCTTAAAGGTAAACCGCTTAATGTATACTCTCACCGCCGGGATACAGTATACAAGAACGAAGAGATATACAACATTATGCGGGCTTTGAATATTGAGGGTGGCGTTGAAGGCCTTCGTTACAACAAAGTCATTTTGGCAACAGATGCTGATGTTGACGGTCTGCACATCAGAAACCTGCTTATGACTCTGTTCCTTCACTTTTTCGAGGATCTCGTTCTGGAAGGGCACCTGTTTATCCTGGAAACTCCATTGTTCCGGGTTAGAAACAAAAAGCAGACTGCTTATTGCTACAGCGAAGAAGAGAAGGCTGAAGCAGGGAGGAAACTGGGAAAAAAGGTGGAGGTTACCAGGTTCAAAGGTCTGGGAGAGATAAGCCCAAAAGAATTCGGCCAGTTTATTGGAGAGGATATACGGCTTGAAAAGGTCGGAATCGACAGAATAGCAGATATTTCAGATATGCTGGGCTTCTTTATGGGCAAGAACACTCCGGCGAGAAGGCAGTACATCATGGAGAACCTCCGATGACCGGCCTCAGGAAACTGTACGAGAACAACTTTCTTGATTTTGCCTCCTACGTGATAAAGGAAAGGGCTATTCCGGATGCTGCTGACGGGCTTAAACCGGTGCAGAGAAGAATACTGTGGTCCATGTCTGAAATGGACGATGGAAGGTTTAACAAGGTCGCAAATGTTATCGGCCACACCATGCGTTACCATCCCCATGGAGATCAGTCCATCGGTGCTGCACTGGTTTCTCTTGCCAACAGAAATTTCTTTGTAGACAGGCAGGGTAATTTCGGCAATGTTCTTACAGGAGATGAAGCTTCCGCCCCCCGGTATATCGAATGCCGTCTTACCAATATGGCCCGAGACATCCTTTTTAACAACGAAACAACCGATTTCGGAGTAAGCTACGACGGTAGAAACAAAGAGCCTGTTGTGCTGCCTGTGAAGGTTCCGGTTGTTCTTTTGCTCGGTGCCGAGGGAATTGCCGTGGGAATGTCTACAAAAATACTTCCTCACAATTTTAACGAGGTGCTGAATGCCCAGATTGCCTCACTTCGCGGGCAGGAGTTTCAGCTGTTTCCCGACTTTATTCAGGGCGGGGCTGTTGATGTGTCTGCCTACGAAGACGGGTGTGGCAAGGTAAAGTGCCGTGCAAGAATAGAACGGCGGGGAAACAAGAAAGTGGCGATTACACAGATACCGTTTGGTACCACTACGGAATCTGTTATTGCGTCAATAGAAGGAGCCACCCGCAAGGGAAGGCTGAAGATATCAAGCATTGATGATTACTCTACAGACCGGGCTGAAATAGAGATTACAGTTGCCCGGGGCGTTTCAGCAGACGAAACAATACAGAGGCTTTTTACAAACACCGACTGCGAGATTTCACACACTGCAAACATGGTTGTTATCATGGATGGAAGACCGGTTGAAACCACTGTTTCAGGTCTTGTAGAGTACTCTGCCCGTTCTTTGAAAAACCTGCTGAAACGGGAGCTGGAACTTGAAATATCAGGTCTTCAGGATCGTCTTCACTGGATGACTCTTGAGCAGATATTTATCGAGAACAGGCTTTACAAGGCAATAGAAGAGTGTGCCACACTTGATGATGTAAGAACCACTGTTACCAGCAGCCTTTTGCCATTTCTGGTTGATTACAGCAGAGAGGTTACCCTGGAAGATGTTGATCGTCTTCTGGCACTTAAAATCAGAAGAATCAGCAGATTCGATATAGAAGCCCACAGAAAAGAAATTGGCGACATCAAAACAAAGATGAGGGCGGCCAGAAAAAAGCTGAAAAATCTTACCGATTACGCCGTTGACGTTCTCCAGGGATTTCTCGATAAGTACGGAAAACTCTTTCCAAGAAGAACCTCAATTGAAACATTCTCCGGAATAGACAAAAGAGAGGTGGCAATAGCAAACCTGAAACTGGGATACCAACCGGAAACTGGGTTTATTGGTACATCGGTAAAGGGAGAGAAAAGCTGGGGCGTTTCCGAGCTAGACAGAATCCTGTACTTCCTTGCAGACGGCACGTACAAAGTTATACCAATGCAGGAAAAGTTTATGATAACCGGCAAGGTTTTGTGGTGTGGACCAAGCAGCAAAGACAAGGTGTTTGCCTGTGTATACCGTGACAAGAACAACAGAATTGCCTATGTGAAAAGGTTCGCTATTGGCGGGTACATTCTTGAAAGAGAGTATTCGTTTGTTCCGGAAAACAGCGAAATACTAGTTTTTCTTGACAGAGACAATGTTGTTCTTGATTACTGGTACGAGCGCAGGAAGAATATGAAGACCAGAAAGGGCGAAACCCTGCTTGCAGATGTGATGGTAAAGGGTGTAAAGGCCAGAGGTGTTCAGATGTGCGGCAAGAAAGTGATATCCTCGTTGAAAGCTGTTGAGCTGGTTGATGAACTGGAAGAACCTGAAGACCAGAAAGAGCAGGAACCTGAGGATAGCGCGAAACCAGAGGAACCGCCGGTTCCCAGAAAAACCCTTGAGGAAATAAACGCGGAAACAGAAGCCCTGAAGAGCCGTATGAGCAATATCCTTAAGAAGTTTGAAGGCGGCACTCCCGATCTGTTTGAGGAGGAGTAGGGTTTTGAAGAGGGTAAGAAACTCCGCAAAGGCAATAATTATCACAGACGGTAAGCTTCTGGCCATAAAGAATGTAACAGACGGGGATGTCTGGTACCTTCTTCCAGGAGGTGGTCAGAACCACGGCGAAACGCTTGTGGAGGCTCTTAAGCGGGAGTGCATGGAGGAAGCTTCGATCAAGATAGAAGTGGGTGACATTGTATTTGTGCGTGACTACATATCAATGAATCATGAGTTTGCAGAGGAAGACAGCGGTGCCCATCAGGTAGAGTTCATGTTTCAATGCTCTATCAGAGGAAGTATGCAGCCCGCCACAGGTGCTGGTGCAGACAAATGGCAGACAGATGTGGAGTGGTTGCCTCTTGATAAACTACATGAATACAGCCTGTACCCGTCGCAGCTGAAGAAACTTCTGTCTCACGGAATTCCCCTGAACCACCCGGTTTACCTTGGTGACGTAAATTAACGAAGTACCAAAGCTTTTACACTTCCGGAACTGCTGCCGTTTTCGACTCTTACGATATAGGTTCCTGTGGATACCATCCGACCGCTGTTGTCTGTTCCATCCCATACAACAGACCTGTTGCCGGAAGCCTCTGTACCTGCTGCAAGTGTTGCCACCTCTCTGCCAGACAGATCGTAAACCCTGACAGATACGAAACACTCTTCAAGCAGCTGGTAACTGATCACCGTACTGGAGTTGAACGGGTTTGGAGAGTTCAGAACCAGCCCGGCTCCCTGAACGGTTCCCGGTTCACCAATACCGCTTCCATCATCGTATTCAAAGGCACCCACATCCGGAGCAGCTCCGAAATACTGGGCGGAGGTCATATTTACCAGCGTGTCTCCGTTAAGCACAAACAATGCTGTGCCTGTGTTTATGCATGGGGAGGAGGCGAGAAGGCTGTAATCGTAATCGGCAGGGTTTGTGTACTGAGGGTCTTCAAGGAAGTTATTGGTTCCGGTAGCTCCTGATGGCACAGGCATATCACAGTAATACACCTCAGCACTGCCGCCGAAATCCAGGTATAGATTGTTGCTGTACATCCCCTGATTATCGTAGACAATGGTGTTCACAAAGTAACCTGTCGCATAAGCAAGGCACACAGCTCCTCCATTGCCGGCCGGGGCAGAGTTGTTGGAAAGTGTGCAGTTGATGAAGTACACGGTGTTTCCGCTGCCCAGAGTGTTCAGCACGCCGCCGTTAGAGTAGGTAGTGTGGTTCCCGGCAAACAGGCAGTAAGTCATCTTTGTTGCAGTGACCATGTAGCATGAAATGGCCCCTCCGCCATAGAGGCAGTTGTTTTCTATAAACCTGCACCCTGTTACCTCTGTGTTGAGGCTGCCGGTGTACTTGATTGCTCCGCCTTCACCGTATGCGTGATTTCTGAGGAAAACACAGTTTGTGAAGGTTGTTCCATCAGTGTTGTACGCGTACACGGCACCACCCATACCATTGTCTTCGCCTGTGGCGTCATTGTCTGCAAATGTGCAGTTTGAAACGGTTGCATTTGATGCAAGCAGAGCCAGCCCGCCGCCGTGATTATCAGGGTATGAGCCTGATGTTTTTCCAAACTCAATGCGGCAGAAGGACAGAACAGCAATTTCATCCGAATCGATTCTTATTCCACTCCAGCCAGTTGCCTGGTTATCTGCAGTAAACAGAACACTGTCTGCTTCCGTGCCGTGTGCGTTCAGTTGTCCGTTAACCAAAAACTTGTAGTGCCCCTGAAAGTTAACTTCAACCCCCGGCTGTATCTCCAGGGTCTGCCCAGATGGTACAACTATATCTCCTGTTACCTGATACGGTGAACCCGCAGCAGTCCAGATGCCGGACTGGCTGCCGCTTACCACAGTTTGAGACAGAGCTGTTGCAGATAAAACCATAACCACCGCAAACACAATACTAATTTTCATAGTCAGTTCCCTTTTTCAAACAGTAATACACATTCAATATTGCGTTTGTAATATCTGGATTTACCGTGTCGAGTCAATAAGGCACTCTGTGACAAGTGTCAGGGAACATCCACATTTATTAAACAAGAATATGAAAATAGATTGAAGAGGAAATGCCCAGCTGGCCAGCAATAAGTCTAGTGTATTTGGCGAATAGTGCTAAAAATGAAGATATTAGCGGTGAATGAACATGGTGGTAAATTGAGAATTGTGAGCGTTGAAATGCCAAAAGAACCATATTCAAACCGTTGTTTGTCGTACAAAAAGAGGTAAGGCAAATGCAAGAGTAACATGAAATAAATGAATTATGTATTGATAAAAATTACACAATAAGGAGGAATAATGGATAAAATTAATACACACGGATACATTAGCATATCGATATTTCTTATCGCACTTGGAATTGGCGATTATACTATTCTCAAAGAATCAGTTATGCTGGGTGTATTTTATGCATCGGTTGTCGTTTTGGGGTTTATGTCTATATCATTTACTTATTGCACAAAATGTACAATTCGTAGCAATTGCAAACACTTTTTTCCGGGTTTAATATCCCAAGTTGTGAAGTATAAGAATAGAGCATATACAAAAGCTGATATTGTAGTTGCAATTATTCCTGTTGTATTAATGATTGTGTTGCCGCAATATTGGCTGTATAGGAAAAATATGTATTTTAATATTTTTTGGATGTTGGTAATAATTGCTAGTATTGAAGTAATGTTTTTTGTATGCAAAACATGCGGAAATAAAAAGTGTGCTATGTGTAAAAATAAGGAATAAAGACTATAAAAACTGGTCATGTAAAATTGGATGTAAGATATTAATCCAGAGGAGGGTTCAATTCCCGGCTGCTTCCGCACCAGCAAATACTGCGTCTGCCCGTAGGGCGTGTAAGTTCGACCAGTAATGCCCCGAGGATTGCCTCGGAGGTTGGTTGAACGGAGGCAAAAGATTTATTATGCCATCAGAGCAAATGATATTGGATGCGACAAAATAAATGTCTTAAACTATAGCTGTTTTCAGCGATGCTAATTGTTACTGAGTAGTGTGACCGCCTGTCCAGGATTGCGACAGACAATCTGCTAAGACACTCGACAAATACCTGAAAGCGTTGGTGTTTATACACCCCATTGAAAAACGGAGCAGAATCAATCGGCAGCCATCAGCAATGAATATGGTTCTGCTTGTTTCTGTCTCGCAGGTAAGCCAGAAGACGCTTCCAGTCATGGAAGCACAGAGTGA
>CAZRXU010000047.1:0-15032 GCA_964604135.1 uncultured bacterium
AAGCTGTCGTTTACCTCTATTCTGCCCCTTGGGCCGAACTTGAGATCCGACTTGATGTTTTCAGACAGATAGGAAAGATCCATCCCCTGGCCGATGGATTCCACAACCATATCGGCTTTAAAGAATTTCTTCTGCTCTTCATCGAATTTCGGACTGAATCTGCCGTTCTCGTCAAACACGGAAAGACACTTCACCACGTGAAGACCGTACACTTTTCCGTCTCGGATCTCTATCTCTTTAGGACCCCAGCCGGGATCGATTACAGCGTTTTCCTCTCTTGCTTCAACAATTTCCTCAAGGTCCGCAGGCATGATGTCTTCAGTTTCAAGACATGTTGTAAGAATCTGAACTTTTCCGTACTTCTGATTCTGCAGTCTGGCAAGGGTTCTGGTGATGTCCATAGCCACATTTCCTCCACCGATAACAACGATGTTTTCTGCAACATCTATCTCGTTGCCAAGAGTTACTTCACGAAGAAGATCGGTTGCGAAATAAACTCTTTTGTTGTCAGCGCCTGGAACCCTTGTGCTTCTGCCGAGATGAAGACCGGTGCCGGCAAACACGGCATCGTAGCTACTGTGCAGTTCTTCAAGTGTAATGTCTGTACCCACGCGGGTATTGAACTGAACCTCAACACCCAGTGACCTGATGTAGTCTATATCCTTGTCGATCTGGTCGTAGGGCAGGCGGTATTCCGGGATACCGTACCTCGCCATACCTCCAGGGCCTGGGAGGGCTTCATAAACTTTTGTTTTGTAGCCCATTATGGCAAGATAGTAAGCTGCGGACAATCCGGCGGGGCCGGCTCCGATAATTGCAACTTTTCTGTTTAGAATCTCATCTTCCAGATGATCCGTCCCAAGTATCTCTCTGTACCTGTCTGCAGGAACCTGATCCACGATGTACCTCTTCAGCCACCTGATGGCCAGAGGGTCTCCGTTGTTGTGAAGGGCACACGCTGTTTCACATTTGTGGGTGCAGATTCTGCCGCAGATCTCGGGCATGGGGTTTGTTTCGTAAAGTATTCTGAGAGCATTGTCCAGATCGTCATCCCTGATTGCAGCGATATAACCTGGAATGTCCATGTGGGCAGGGCATGTGGCAACGCACAGACCGCACTCCAGACACCTCTCGGCCTCCTTTATAGCCTGCTCTTTGCTGTAACCCTTAACTATTTCAATGAAGGACTTGTCGCGCTCGTTGGGTTCGAGCTCCTGCATATCAACCCGCTGGTAGTCGAGAATCTGTATATCAGGCGATCTGGTGTAACCCTTTTCAGAATCCTGCCATGATGTTTTATCGGCTCCCGGAACAAACCTGTAGTCTTCCGGGTTGTCTGCTATCCATGTGTACTCGTTGGACATTGTAAGTGCCCCGGTAGGGCACACGTCAACGCAAAGGGCACACCAGCAGCACCGACCGTAGTCAATTCTCGGGCGCAGCCCGCTGTCGCCGTCAACAGTTTCCTGGCCCTCAACCGGAACAATATCTATTGCATCATTCTGGCATATCTCCTCGCAGGTTCCACACCCGATACACTTGCTGAAATCGTTCTTGTGAAATCCCCTGTAGTTTGCAGCACCGGGCCTGTCGTTGATGGGATCCTTTATTGTCATTGGCTTCTGTGCAGCCCTCTCCCACACTCTTAAAGGCGACAGAATGTCTTTAAGCTTCATTGCTTCACCTCTCGATTTCCGGTGGACATGTGTGCAGCGACACCATGAGCCCGGCAAGGTCGGAAATACTGATGTTTACCGCCAGCTCTTCAAGAACTGAAATTGCGTGGGTGTAACTGGCACCTCTTGCAAACACCCTTCTGGGTTTGTCGGATCCGTCAGAAACCATGTAGAACCCGTGTTCGCCGCGGGTTGACTCTGCTTTTACATAGGTTTGTCCTGCAGGAATTCTCCAGTTGATAAGGTTTGGCATCTTTGCCTGCACCGGGCCATCTTCCGGTATTCTGTCTAAAATCTCTGTTACAAGGTCAAGACTCTGGTGAAGGTCTCTGTAGCGCAGTTCAGCCCTGGCGTAGGCATCCCCCACTGTGGAAGTAAGCATTTTTACATCCAGCTCGCCGTACTTCACATATGGATTGTTGATTCTAATGTCGCGCTGCATACCGGTTGCCCGGGCATTGGGGCCTACTATACCGTACTGGTCAACCATCTCAGGCGAGATCACACCAAGACCCTGCAGCCTGGACTTGATAATGGCATTGGAAAGAAAGGTGCTTTCTACATCGTACAGCAGTTTTCTGGTAGTAACTATGAGTTCCCTGGCTCTGCCGCGGAAACCCTCTGGAAGAGTCTTTCGTACTCCCCCGGGAATCATGTACATGTGGTAAACCCTGCCGCCTGTCATCTCTTCAAACAGGTCAAGCCAGAAGTCTCGCATTCCAATGGTCCACTGCCCTATTGCGCCCATACCCAGAGAACCCGCCTGACCGCCAAGCCACATGAGATAGCTGCCGATCCGCGACATCTCAAGGTTCAGAGTGCGAAGCCACTGTGCCCTTTCAGGTACTTCTATACCTGCAAGGTCTTCCATGGCAGCGGAAACGCAGTACTCGTTGGTATCCGGTTCCGGTACGCATATACGGCACACAAGCGGGAAGCACTGTATGTATTTTCTTCGTTCCATGAGTTTTTCAAAAGCTCTGTGAAGGTACCCCACATGGGTTTTTGCGGAAACGATCTCGTCTCCGTTAACGATAAGCTCAACAGCCATGTTACCGGTTACACCGGGATGCTGAGGCCCCTGCCAGAGCTTGGTGAACTTGTGAGATTCCAGATTGATCACAGGTTTTCCGTTTTCCATTTCCGGGTACCGAGACCTGTCGGCCTGGTAATCACTGTACTTGCTGTGTGACAGATTACTCATCATCTCTCCTGATCACCGGAGATGCCGCATAGTTTTTGTACATCTTCTGTTTCATGTATTCTTTCGGATCATTTGTTGACCTGCCGGGGCGCTGATAGAAAGTTCTTTCCGAGTACTCTTTTGTATCGAAATCTCTTCTCATTGGGGGCATTTCCTCCCAGCCCTCCAGAACAAAAGGCTCCTCCACCCGGGGTGAACCGGGAAAGTTAATACCGTACAGCTCATGGAGTTCACGCTGGTACTGCCACCCGTGGGCCCACAGCTTGTGAATGGATGTCATCTCGGCGTTGTTTCTGTCTATGAAAACTATTACTCCCAGATTTACCCCTGTGGTGTAGTTGTAAAGCATGTAGGTAAGCTGAAATCTGGAGTCTTCGGGGAAATCAACTGCCTGCAGAAACGCCAGGTGGGTAAACCCCTCGTTGTTCTTCAGGTGCGAAACAATCAGCTCAAGCTGATGCTTTTCAACTGTAATGAAATGCAGATCATCCCTCTGCCTGGTGTGGGCTTCAAGGTGAACCATTTCGTTTATCCTTTTTACTAACTGCTCCATGTATTTACTCCTACCAGTTGTAATCCGGCATGTTCCAGTCTTTTATGATTTCTTTCTGGTTTCTCTTGTACCAGTCGAACTTTTCCACATAGTCGTTCATACCCTCGCACTCACCTGCGGTGATCTTCTGTTTTAGGCGGTTGAAGCCTGCGATAAGTGCTTCCGGTCTGGGCATGCACCCGGCAATGTAAACATCCACAGGAATGTAGTAATCGAGCCTGTTGATGGTGTTGTAGCTGTCGTAGTACATTCCGCCGTTTATTGTGCAGCTTCCAAGTGCTATTACATATTTGGGGCCCTGCATCTGCTCGTAGCTTCTGATGATTCTCTTGATGGTTTTTATGCTGGCATAGCCTCCTACAACAAACACGGAAGCCTGCCTGGGTGTTGGCCTTGGGAAAATGCCGAACCTGGCCATGTCGAACCTTGAGGTCATCAGAGGCCTCAGTTCCGTTGCACCGCAGCCTGTGCCAAACGCAAGCATCCACAGAGACCGCGACCTCGCCCAGTTAAGAAACTGTTCCCAGTACCTGTTGAAAGGATCAACCCTTGTTGGTATCACATCGGCAAAGAACTTGCGTTCCTCCTGGGGAAGACCTTCATTCGCAAGCTTCATCTGCTTTTCTATGTCATCAATGTGTTTCTTGTTCACGATATCTCCCTAAAGATATGCTATGTAAATTATCGAAATAACTCCGATAAGTGCCGGCCATTTCAAGAAGAATCTGAAGGATTGTTCAGGTCTGAACCTTGGGTACGCAGCTCCAACAAACACGGAGAACATGTATATGAAGAATGTCTTAACAATCATTTCCAGAAGGTTCGTTGCCCCTCCGAAAAACAGATTCATGAACAGAACAAGCTTTGCCGCAGCAAAAAGACCTCTGTTTGTTTGAAGAATGCTAAGAAAACTGCTGTTCATTTCCACAGGAGGCCCTATTGGAATCTCCTGCGGGGCGAGAACTATGCTGAACGGTGAGTGCATGTTCATTCCCAGCAGAGAAACCATTGCCGCAACAACAGCAAGCGGGTTTGTAAACAAAGTCCAGTGGGCAAAACCACCCTGCTGAGCAGCAACAATTGATGTAATATTCAGCGTGTTGTACTGTATTGCCACTGCGATAACCGCCAGGGAAAACGGCACTTCAAAAGCCGACATCTGGGCAAGCCCCCGGGCTATCCCCAGAGGGGAATAAGGGTGCCCGCCCTGCCCTGCACCAAGTGCCATACCAAGCTGACCGAAGAACACGAAGTACATCACAAGAAGAAGGTCGCCTGCCATGGAAAAGTTGGAGAAAACAGTAGAGCCGAAAATCACAGGAATAAACAGGTAGGTGCCGAGACCACCTGCAAGACGGAATACAGGCCCCAGGAAGAACATATTTCCGTGGGAAACGGCGACCCTTCGGCTGTAGGTCTGAATGATGTCAATAAACGGCTGCCACACAGGGGGCCCGAACCTCCCGTGAACTCTGGCGTACAGTTTCCGAACAATTCCACCCAGTGTAAGCCCGTACACTGTTGCAACAGTCACAGAAATAACTGCGTATAAAACCCTTGTCCATATACTCATTATTTTACTCCTATTGCAACATAGACTAGTACCATATACACTATAATATGCAGTATATATGTTTGGCCGTTACCAGTGTACACCCGGCGGAAGAACCCGCCCAGCGTGTGCGACCACTCGGCAACACTGTTCCAGAAGTTTTCAAACCGGGGGCTGGCCCACCTGCCCAGAGCTTTTCTGTAGTGGGCATACATGTTGTGTGCCACATGGGTTGTTTCAGGGCTTTCCGGCCTCTCTGCCGCGTACACGATGTTGAACTGCTTAACCCTCTGGGTTTTCCCCCTCAGCAGAAGCAGCACTATGAACGGCAGGGCGAACACTGCCATGGTTATGTACATCACCAGATTCCCGTTCCAGTACCCCAGGTCACTGACAACGGTAAGCCCTTCAATGGATATCGATGAGTTGAAGTAGTTCATTGCAATGAAGTTAAGAGGCCTGATCATCAGGCTGGGGAACGTAGACAGCACCATGATTCCAGCCATAAATATGTACTGGGGAACAATGAACCACGCCGGGGCTTCCTTTATTTCCTGGTGTTCAGACTTGAGCTGACCGAGGAATATGGTGTGTATGAGCCTGTACAGATACAGAAAACTCACAGCCGAAGCGAAGAACAGAACACCAGCCTGCAGGTACCAGCCCTTCGTGATAAATGCAGTGTAAACAAGCCATTTTGCCCCGAAGCCGGAGAGAGGCGGGACACCTGAAACTGCAATAATCGAGATCAGTACAGTTATGAAAGACCAGGGCATCTTTGAAATCAGCCCGCCCATCCTGTACATGCTTCTTGTGTGTGTTCTGTAGTACACACCAGCGATGGCAATGAACAGAGCAGATTTGAACATCATGTGGTTGAACGCCAGGTACAGCGCCGACACCCATCCCAGGTGTGTAACCATGGCCAGAGCGGCTACAATGTAACCCACCTGACTCATGCTGGAGTAGGCGAGAAGCCTCTTGGCATCCTCCTGGAAAGAAGCCATGAAAGCCCCTGTAAGCGCCGTTAACACTCCGATCCAACCCACCCAGTAAAACACATCGAATGAAGGCATGTGGCTCACGTAAGACACAGCCACCAGCATCAGACCAAACACACCGGCCTTAAGAAGTATGGCAGAGATAAACGAAGACACATCCGCCTCTGCTTCCGCATGTGCTTCCGGCAGCCAGATGTGAACCCCCAGAGAACCGGACTTGATCATAAAGCCAATCGAAAGAACAACAATTGATATCAGCGGCAGTTTCACACTGGCAATAGACAGTATCAGAGCCGAAGCTGATGAAACATCAGGGGCAAAACTGAAACCGGTCATAAGCAGGTAAGCACCTGCCGTGGAGAATATCATGTACATCAGTGAAGCTCTCTGAGCCTTCTGGCCTCTGAGGATCAACAGGAAAGACGATATTGTCATGAACTCCCAGCTCAGGAAAAACTCAAGGTAAGATGAGGCAATCAGAAGGTTTCCGAAAGAGAAGATCATCATAAGCAGGAAGCCGTAGAAACCCCGGCTCTGGCTCTTTCTGTTCAGCGTACTGATAATGTTTACAGCACTGCCTGCAATAAAGATAACTCCAAAGAACAGCTGCAGGCCGCTTTCAAGAAGCGGATATATGCAGTATCCATACGCAGCGACTGCCCCGAGAGAGGCAAAACCCTTTAGTTTTGAAGGCAGGAAATCAAGTATGTAAACTGCCAGCGCTGCAGCCACAGGCAGTGTCTGAAGCCAGCCGAAATTGTAGAAGTACTTCATCACACCGGCTGCGACAACCGCTGCCAGAAGGGCAAACGCCGAAGTTGCAAAAACACTGCCTCTTTCCGGTGAGGCAATCTTTTCCAGCTGCGTTTCATCTTCCTTCACTGTGATGGTTAGCCATCTGAAAAGGAAGATCAGCTCGAACAGTGAACCTGTAAGAACCGCTCCCAGGACAAAGAACATTCTGGACTGGATAAGTACCTTCACAAACTCCCACTTTGCCCAGAAGCCTGCAAACGGCGGAAGACCTGAAAGCGCAAAGATAAACAAGCCGAACAGCACAAGAAGCATCCTGTTGTTCTTAAGAACTGCCCAGCCCCTGATGTTCTCCCGGCGGACTATTCCCGAAAGCCAGAACAGCCCGGCTTTGGAAATCAGATGGTTCACAAAAAAGCCACCGATTATCAGGTAACGGACTGTTGACGGAGCTCCGATCGTGAACACAATGCTTGCCATCAGAAGCCCCATATGACCTATGGAAGAGTATCCCAGAAGCCTTTTTGCATTCTTCTGTTTCAAGCCCATCATGTTGGAGAACAAGAAAGTTATCACACCGGCTGCGCCGAACACGGTGAGGAAACTCTGCGGCATCAGCGGTACCAGCCTGTAGAAAACAAAACCAATGGCTGCGGAGTTTACCACAGCTATTACCGAAACGATACCCGAATCAACCGACTGGTACACATCCAGTGCCCAGCCATTTGCCGGAAATGGTTTCAGTTCAATAAATACAGCCATCGTCAGCATGAACAGGGCAACCAGCCCGGCACCGGCAAACTGGTCTGCATGAATAAAGTCAAGATTCAGGTTACCTGTGAAGTGGTAGACAAACACAACACCCATAAGGAAAAAAATAGATGCAACGCCGCCTGCCATCATGTACTTGAAACCTGCTGAAAGTGAGGTTTTTGTTCGGGTGAGCGTTGTGAGCGCGTAGGTTGAGATGGAAAGAATCTCGAGGAAAACAAACATGTTGAAGAGATCCCTGGTCATCACCAGACCGTTTACGCTCATAACAAGAAGCAGGTACAGAACAAGAGATGAAACTTTGCTCTGCACGAATTTCCTGAAGAGAAACACAGCAGCAAGCAACCCTGTGAGGTTTGCAAACACAAGAACAAATGCCTGAATAATGCCAAGCTCAAGGTTGATGGAAACCGGAGCGCTGAACCCGGCTGTATTGATTACCAGCGCATGCGCATGAAGAAAGACAAACCGGTACATCCAGTCAATGATCAGTGCGGTGTTGAAAGCCAGAACACCGTAGAACACCGCAAGAGACATTTTTCTTCCGACCCTGTCGATAACAGACAGCAGAAAACCGGCAGCCAGCGACAGTATTAGTATGTAAATTGGGCTTACCATTTTAACTCCTGATAGTCATCTATTGAAAGCGACTTGTTTTTCCTGTACATTTCTACAATGAAACTCAGCATCACTGCAGTTACAGCAAGGCCGATCACTATAGCCGTAAGCACCAGAGCCGAAGGAATAGGGTCAACAACTTCCTGAACAGCATTGGCAGCATTTACTGCGCTGTCAATAATCGGAGCCGTTCTGCCTTTAAGATAACCCAGAGAGACAATTACGATATGTGTACCTGTGTCTGCAATGGAGAAACCTATGACGATTCTTATCAGGTTTTTTCTTGTGAGCATTGCAAATATTCCAGTAACCAGAAGTGCGATTCCAAGGATCAGTGACAGCATGGATATTGAAATCATCGGTCACCTCCCATTGTTACCAGAATGTTGGTCAGCTCTGAACCCACCTTGAGGCCTATAAGGGAGTAGATAATCGGTATGGCACCGGCACTTAGCAACCTGCCAAAATCTCCCAGCGGAAGAATCTCCGGATTGAGGAAACCGATTGCCAGCACGATTCCCGCAACACCGATACCTACATAAGCGACACCGGAAACAGACTCAACCAGGCTAAGAGCCAGGTGATTTATCTTTGTGTCTGAACTGGTCAGAAGCAGAAGAAGGAAACCCGACGCTATAACCACACCACCCTGGAAACCTCCACCAGGCGTAAGATGACCGTGGGTAAAAATATAGATTCCCATTATCATTATCATGGCTACAAGAACTGAAGAAGTTGTTTCAAGCAGTTCGGAGAATGGCATCAGCAGTTTGTCCTGATCTCTTCGCCCCAGAAGCAGCCCCACACCAACAGTTGCCAGAAACAGCACGGTAACCTCACCCAGAGTATCAAGCCCCCTGTATGTAACAATCACAGATGTTACCACATTCTGTGTTTCAAGGTCGTTTATAGACCCTTCAACGTAATCAGCTGCAAGGGGACTGAGCTGTTCAGCCTCGTGAAAACCTGTAACCAGAGGCAGAAAAATAAGCACAAGCCCTGCAACGGCAAGCAGAACTGCAAGGTATTTAATCATCCGAATTCCCCTTTCTTACCCTGTACAGGGCAAAAAGGAAAATTACCGTGGTAAGCCCGGAGCCGATTGATGCCTCAGTCATTGCCACATCAGGTGAACCCAGTATCAGGTACAGCACGCTTGCAAGCAGACTGATTACACCGGCGCTGATTATTGAAGATAGAAGACTCTTGAAGTAGATGGCGGCAAATGCGGCACTAAGCATAACAACCCCAAGAACAATCACTATTACGGGGATCATTTCTCCTCCCCCGTTTCTGTGTCGTCTTTCAGATCATCTTTCACAGAACGGTCTGTCAGTTTGATTCCTGCTGTGTGAGCAGCTCTGGCGAGAGCGTTTGAGGAAACAGGATTGGTTGCGAGGATAAAAACGATGAGAATGAGTATTTTCCCCTGACACCCGCATCCCGGGTGCCCGAATGAAACTCCAATAAGGAAAAGCACTGTTCCCAGTGTGGTGGCTTTTGTACCGGTCTGCATCCTGTTGTACACATCGGGCATTCTGAGAATTCCCAGAGCTCCCAGGAACAGCACAATGGAACCAGTCAAGGTTATGATTGACCCGGTCAATTCCATCATTTTTTCCCTTCTATGTAGCGTGCAACTGCCACAACGCCGATAAAGCTTATCAGTGCGTAAACTATTGCCACATCAAGATATATTATTCTGTTAAGAGAGTAACCGAGATACGCAATCACAGAGATTGCAATTATTGTCATGGCATCAAGAGCCACTGTTCTGTCTGCAACTGTAGGCCCCAGAAGCATCCGGAGGAATGTGAAGACGATGCTTAAAAGGGCGATAATTGCAGCGGCATTATAGATTGTATCAGCCAAAGATAGTCTCCAAATACTTTTCAAAGTTTGAAACAATAGACTTCGTGGCACCTTCAATATCATCGCTTGTAACATCAATCCAGTGGATATAGAAGTACTCGTCTTTCATCTCTACTGTAAGAGTTCCCGGAGTGAGCGTTATGGAGTTGGCCAGAATGGCTCTTCCCAGAGGGCTTTTCAGTGAAGTTTTTACCTTTACAATACCCGGATTGATGGGCAGTCTGGGATTCACAACCCTCAAAGCAACATCGATATTGGATTTAAGCAGTTCCCACAGAAAAACGAACAGATAGATCACCATGTATATCAGGGATTTCGGATTCAGCCTGACATCTCCCAGAACTGCCAGCTTACCGTGGAAAAGAGCTGTAATCAGAAGCGCTGTTGCCCCTCCAAAAATCAGTTCCTGCTGCGAAGTGTCTGTAAGCATCACCCATATTGCAAACAGGATAACAACTCCTAAAAACGCTGATTTTGCTTTTCTCATATATCCTCCGCTGATGAATTCACCGGGAAAAAATACCCTGCCCAGAACCCTGAAACACTACAGAGACCCTTACCAGATTCAGGTAATCTTTGCAGAATACTCATTTTCTGTGAGCTCCCTCTTCTTTAATGGAATCAATGATCAAATCGAACAGATAATCGTAAGCATTAATTTCCGTAAACATGGTTTCTGCCAGAAAACAGTTTTTCTCGTTCCAGAATGCCATTGAAAGCCTTGTAACATCGACAGTGCTCTTTATTGAACCGTCGTCAATTCCAGACTGAACAATACCCACAATGAGCTGCCTGATCCTGCCACCGCAGGATTCGTTTGCTTTTTTTTCCTCCTGAATATCTACGCACTGCCCCTGATGGTACTTGAATGTTTCGTAGATATTGCAGAACTGTGAGTTCCGGGAGTATTCATTAACGAACGCATCTTTTATGCCGATCAACTTCTGCAGACCAGAAATATTCTGCAATGAGATCTTCTGGATCAGTTCAACTATTCTTGAAAAATAGTCGTTGACTATGGTGAAACAGATTTCGTTCTTGCTGTCGAAGTAAGAGTACAGGGAGCCCTTGCTGTAACCTGCTTTGTGGGCAATGTCTTCCATTGTAGAGTTCTCAAAACCCTTGTTGAAAAATATAGTTCTGGCAGCATCAAGAATCAGGTTTTTCCTGTACGCTATCTCCTGCTGCTTTCTGGCCTCTGTCATATTTTTCTGTCCTTTTCTGTGGTACTGCCTTCAAACTACGGTTATTATTCTGACCGTCGGTCAGTTTGTCAACCTACGGTTTTGGTAGGAAATAGCTCATAAGCCACCCCCTCCAACTGAAGGCTACGTGCACGGCAATGTAAACTGCTCTTAGAGAAGTAACCATCCATTCAGAATTAAAAAAATAGCCTCGTGTCTGTTGCCTTCAACAAGTGAAAACAAATCTATTTGCTTATACATCAGGCATCTGCTCAGCTATGAGTAATCTGTTTCATGTGCAATAATCAACGCTATATCACATCACGGCACTCGACTCCTCCGTTTACCCTATAGCCAAATACTGTTCCTGTGTGTGCTTGTATCCCAACCATATAACCGTTTCCGTTATAATCTACAATCGACACCGATGAATCTGGGAGACAATACGAATCCAGATATTCTCCTCTGGTGCTAAAGCGGTCTATCACAGTTACCGGAGGATAGTTATCATGATTATCGGGAGAATACATTCTTCCATTATACATAAGATTTGTAAATATAATATCTACCTCCCCGAATGGCCCAGGAAACATTGATCTATAAAGTGGATATGCAACATCGAAACGCATACCAGATTCCTTATCATATGAGAAGCTGTGTGGTGTAATTTCAAACGGAAGATCCCTAATATCTGTCCAATAACTTGTACCATCTGTGATATTTGCAAAAACCATTCTTTTCTCAAAATGAGAAAGATAAGCCACCCGATCGGGTTCAATGAAAACACTGTATATCTCATAGACACTACTACTATAGGGCCACTCATCCCATTCCCCATCACCAAAGCTGAAAAGAATGCTATCGGCCTCAATATCAAATAGATGGACATCACCACCTGGACGACTCTTCGAGAATACAAGAAGTCTGTTATTGTCGATGAAGGCAACATCTTGAGGTCTTTCTATAGATAGTCTTCTAACCAGAGTACCTTCCCTGTTTAAGAGTTCAACAGCAGATAGGCCATTATTAACCACTGCTATTGTCCCGCCGCACATATCAACCTGGCCTATTCCAGCAAAATAACCAGGTCCTTCTCCCGATTCTCCAAATTTCCATAAAACAGTTCCGGTTGTATCCATGCAAATCAATGACTGCGTTGCTATATCCGAAATCAGTAAAGTATCACTGAATACTCGAATAAACGCTGGCTTATAAAACTGTGGGTTGGGATCATACTCTCCACCAAAAGAGTGAACTCTTTCGATCTCAAGATTGTACTGAACAGAATCTTCCCACAGTCCATCAGACGATGATTCCATATAGAGTTCCCATTTGCGAAGAGTATCTTGAAAAGCCAGAACGCTATCTGCATATATTTCTGTATTGCAGGTAGAACTTTCTGAGCAACCTAAAACAGCAACTATAGATACCAGTCCACTTACATAATACACTTTGCACATGATACCCCCACAATTCTGTGACTATTCTTTTTGAACACGTGCAGTCCAATCAGCGGATCAGAACCAGCTTTACAGTACACTGCTCAGTTCCCGCTTCTGCCCTCGCATAATAGATACCCGACCCGGCGGCGCTGCCGTCAGGCAAAATACCGTTCCACTGTACAGTTTTCCCAGACCATTATAATCTGTCTTCCCTGTGTATCAAAGATACTCACGGAAGGAGTTGCACCACCTGGAGTCTCGCTCCAGTTCAGCTGCATGGTAACTGTGCTGCTGAACGGGTTCATATCGGGAACAAGAGTCAGAGCAATAATCCCCCAGAACCTTCTGTAATTCCTGTGGCATCACCTGCGGAGAACTGGTAGGTAGGTCTGTATGTAGTCAGCCCATGCACCATCCCACACGGAGAGGTCATTGTCCGGATTACCGTTGAAAGATGAAATGTTATCAGGGTTCCCGTAAAACCACATTGCCAGTTCTGACAGACCCTCGTTAACCCACGAAGCTTCATTGTCATCATGCTCCCAGTGGATCAGATGCTGAAACTCGTGGGCCATGACGGCATGCATATAGTTACCGGAAGGGCCTCCAGTGCTGGTTGTGTTGAGATAGAGCACTTCACATTCATTGCTGTGGTACTCCGGATAGGTTCCCTCGGAATACTCGTCAAAGAAGAAAAAGAAACCATCTGCATTGATATGAAAGTTATACCATGTGAGGTAGATACTGGGATCATTATCAAGCTCATCAGGTGGGTCTCCGAAGCACAGACTGTCAAGCTCATAGATTCCCATATCGGGATAAGACCCTATACTGAAGTTGTTCCAGTGTTCCAGTATTGAATCGACATCAGCCTGATCGATGGTTACCAGCCACTCGCTGTCTTCAACAACCACGTATCCTCTGTCACTCTTACCGCGAACGGTACATACCTTCTGTTCAAAATGGGGAGGCATGGGCTGCCCACCATGTCCATGAATCTCCGACCTGAGGATCTTCAGGCGGGGAGAGTGGAACCTCGGGATTCTCAAGACACACATCAGGGCCGACTTCACCGGGCAGGGGGAACTGTACATCATGAACTCCCGCTACAGCCGAGCCTGCGAATAAAACCAGAACAAAGACCAGCAGACCCGTATTATTCCCTGAAAACACCTGGCATCCTCCTCCTTTATCAAGTTGCATTGGTAGACTCTGAACCTCGTGGATTATAGCCTTTTACCAGTTTCTGTACCACACAGTTACTTGACATCGAACCGGAATGTACATAGTTATGCCCGGAAATAATCCTCCGGTTAACAATCGGAACACAGAGCTTCACCTAAACTCACCGGTGCAGGAGAAAATGGTAAAATACAAATTCGCACTTGCAAGCAGTGACGGTATTCAGTTGACATCAAAGCATTTTGGCGATTCAGAAATATTCGTGATCGGCGAAATCCATGAAGACGGAACTGTCAGGCTTCTGGAACAGATGAAGAACAACTTCAAGAATATCGATGAGAGCACAGCCCACGGCTCCAAAGAGAAACGCAACTCTATCATTTCATATCTGGGTGAGGGCATCGACTTCATCATCGCAGGTCAGATGAGCCCGAACTTCAAACAGATCAATACAAAAACCAGAGTTTGCCCGGTTGTTTCACAGATAAGAGACATCAAGCATGTTCTGAGCTTCCTGGGCAGCAACTTTCACCTTCTCAAAGAAAAATACACAGCCAAAATGGAAAACAGGGAAACAGATATACTGAGAATAGATCTACAGCCTTAGAGGTAAGAAATCGCGCGCTTCAAGGTTTCGTATCCACAGAAATATGATCCTGCGTAACATGTGCTCTCCCGCTATAATTGATAGTGACAAATGCTCCACCTAGAAATTCGAAGTAATCCGTCTGTATCGTTTATCAAAAGCATCTCGTCCGCCCTCCATGATCGTACATATAGAGTTACGTATTCCCATTTCCTCAAGACCGCCCTGTTGATCAATTTGAACCTGACCACTTACATACTTAAGCACATGTATCAATTCCGAATCACCATTGACGACGATATTGGGGTTATGGGTAACTATGATGAGCTGGCGTCTATTCTTGTTCTCGTGAATTTGCTTGACAATTAAGTCATATATTAAGGCGTTATCCAAATCATCCTCAGGCTGATCTATTACCAAAGGTTCGTTTCCATAGCTTAACAAGAAAGCCAGTATTGCTGCGGCCTTTTGCCCGGCAGAGCCCTTCTCCAAATCATCAAATTTACCAGAGGAAGGGTCTTTGGAATATTTGATATGCAGCATATCTTCAGGCCACCAGGTATCAAGATAATCAAAAACAGCAGGTTGAGTTTCAAGTAGTTTTCTCAAACGATTATCAAATGTGCCATGGTTGCCGG
>CAZRXU010000047.1:15132-18228 GCA_964604135.1 uncultured bacterium
TTTCGAGCAGTTCAGCTCGTAGAGCTTTAAGCCTATTCAGGTTCTCATTAATTTGTTTTTCAATTGCTTCAACCTCTAGCCGGACAAAATCCAGCTTTTTCAATTGCTGTTGCAATTTATTACGTTGCTGAACCCATTCACCGTAAAGAGAAATACTCAATGGGCTCTCTTTTCCATCATACTCCTTAACCAGTTTTTCATAAGCGGCTATGCTGGCTTCGACGGCCTTATGCCATTTGCTTGAGGAGATTTCTTTTGTTCTTTGGGCCTTCAGTGCATCAACCCTTTTAGCGAGTTCACCAAGCGTTGTACCAATATTATTGATCTCTTGAGCGGTCAGTGCATGGATCGCCTTGATTTCAACAGTTGTCTCATCTTGGTCATCAAATAAATGTATGGGTAAATCAGGTAATTCAGCTATTGATGCAAGTTCACGGATGCCAGAGGAAAGATCGTCATAAATCTGATCATCCGGAAGACCATTTTTCTGCTGGCTGCGCTTCTGGTATTGTTGAAGTACATCTTCATGACCTTTTTCTTCATACTGCACTAGATCATTCTCGACATCCTTCAACTTTGCACGAATCTTCTGCTTTCCAGAAAGCTGACGCAATAGCTCTCTTCTTTGCTCTCGCAGTTGAAGAAACCGGCTTTTAGCACTCTCCCAGCGAGACCTCCATTCTGCTCTGTCAACATCGGGGGAACGATCAACAACTTCTAAAAGCCCCCGTGGATTTGATGCAAGCTCATTGATTTGCTTTTGGCTGAAGATGTTTATCGGAAAACGCCCTTTCAGATCACCGGGTTCAATCTCTTGCCATCCGCTATCGGTTTGCTCTTCAAGGTCCGCGCCTTGTTTATCAAATCTCCATCGCAGTTGGTAATTCTTGCCACGCCTATGAACCTCAAGCAATATTTCTGTGTCATTCAGCATGACACCCTTGTTCTGTGACGGAGTCATGAACTTGTCTAGTTCACGCTTTACCATTGGGGCCTCGGTAGATAGATTTTGATCACGACGTGAAACAATACGGATAGATTCAAGAACAGTGGATTTTCCGGTTCCGCGCCCACCTATAACTGAATTAAAATGAGGATGTAACTGAAGAATGAACGGCTTCCCGCTGATGCGTCCACAGTGACGCATGGCCTGAATAGTCAGTTTCGACAGGAAAATATCTGGCTGTCGATTTGGGTCCTCCAACTGGTTTTTTACGCAATACTCATGATCCATCAACGCAAGTTGAAGTCCTTCCAATGACGGCTTGCTCATCTTCAGCCAAGTATAGTGCCTACCGATTTCACCAGGCTTATGAGCGTCGGACCCGGCAATTTTAGCAAGGTGATCTACCATCTTTTTCAGGGACACCTCAGCATTGTCAAATCTATGAAGATCGCAAAACTCGGCAGCAAATACAGTCTTTAAGCTATTTTCTAACTCGAGCGTCAGTGATGTCATGCTCTCAAGCAAACCTTTTGCACTGTCGATGTGCGCTGGGATAGCAATGCCGCCCGCTTCCCGAATCTTTTTTACCGTCTCGACAAAACCAGTTGTCGTAGATGTCTGCTGGTCATCTCCGAAACCAGCAGTGATTCCGCAGGAACCTAGGACACCAGTAACCTTTTGGCTGTCGCAGCCTGGATCAAAAACTGCAAGCAAGTGAATGCGGTTACGACTGTCGGCAACAGTGATTTCAACTCCTGGAAAAATTGCCAATTCCCTGTACCAGTCCGGTTTGGCATCAAGGCTACGTAGTTCCTTGTTCTTTGACTTCAACACATCAATCCATCCACCTGAGTTGTGATCGGACACCACTACGCAGTCAAGACCAGCTTGCATCGCCTTTTGCATCCATATTTCCGGCTCAATGCTTTTTATGGATTCATCTCCATGTCCGTAGTCTGCCGACATGGGAGTATGAGTATGAAAGTCAAATTTCCACCATTTGCTTCCTGGGTAATTTGGTAAGCTCATTTCACCAACTCCTGAAGTCTGGTAAACAGCTTGTCGATGTATCTGTCACGATCATTGGTCATAAACAAAACGTGCATGTCCTCAAGTTCGTCCTGAGTGTTATTCCAATTCAACTGAGGATACCTGGTCCAAGAGAGGATGAAGCTGTTTAGAATAACATCTGGGTCGTTCAATCGCTTTTCAACATCCTTAATGCGTTGATAGAAAAGCACTTTCTCACTTGAAGGACCTTCATGAAGTAGACCATGGGGTTCGATAAAGGTGATATACTGCCTGCCACCGATCAGTATCCAAAGAATGAAGTCCGGATAGAAATTGCCAGCCTCGAAAAAGCCGACACCTTTGCCACGGCTCAGGTTTCTGAGTAGGAACAACTCCATGCCGTCCTTAGCAAGCAATGTCTTGTTTGTATCACACCAGTCTTTCAGGTCGGTAACAAACTGGAATTCGCTCTCACCTAGGGCAACCGGAAGAATGGTAATCTTGCCGCTGCGCCGGACATGAAAAAGTGGTTGAAATAAGTGCCTGCCAAAATTACAAGCGCGTAGATTGCCAACTTTCAGAAGCTCATCTTTCCTCGTTTCCAGTTCGTTCTTAATCTTCTGTATGCCCTGAATAACTTGCTCTTCATCACCATCCACGATAAGCTGATAGAATTCATCCTGTGGCAAATTATCGTCATCCGGCGTCAATTCCCGCAATTCCATGCGTGGCTCTATATACACACGCTTGCGATAGTTGTAATAGTGATCGCAATAACGCTTCAACAGCTCTGCTGCCACTCGTTGCAAAAGCATGACACCATCGAATCCTGTTGGGTTCAATCTTGTTTCAGGTAAGTAGAGCGTGTACCATGTATTATTTTTCAGGAGGCGATAGATGCCATCCTTCGTGATGTTGAAATTGTGCCAGCTTCGTTCGCGTTTGAACTGCTCCAGTTCAAAGAAGAGAGCATCGTAATCCAGAAGGGCTAAATGATGCTCCTGAAGTGAGACATTGTCTTTTTGAATAGCCGATCCAGCTTGCCGAGACTGTACTGCCTGAATTCGTGGATACCAGTCAGCTATAACTGGATTGCGAGTCAGATATTCAGGTATTTCGCCTACCACCACCACAGGGGC
>CAZRXU010000048.1:0-18112 GCA_964604135.1 uncultured bacterium
ATGGATCGGGCTGGGTGGGCCGGAGTTACGATACCCTTTTCGGAAATGGTCTAGCTTGGTAATTTCAAGCACATCGACTCGTTCAAGTCCTTGAGCTTGAGTAAACAGGCTGTATCCCTCTCTACTAAAATGGCTTGCGGAAATACAGCTTTCCCCGAACTCAGCAAAATGCTGCCTTGAGAGACGCTCATTAGGCGTCAGAAGGATGACACGGGAAAGCTCCTTCTCTTTTCCATACATCTTGGCGTAATGGCGGTATTGCAACAGATTTACATGCATGAGAAGGGTCTTACCACTACCAGTGGCAAGCTGCAGGCAAAGCTTGTTCAAATCATCTTCAGCATACAGAGGCACATCGGTATAATCGAACCAATGAAGATTGAATTGCTTCACAAATAAATTGAGATCACGAGTCAAGGTTTCAATGTTACCAAAAAAGCGATCCAGATAGATTTCCACGAAAAGCAGTGTCAGCCATTGGTAGTACTTCCACACTATCGGCCTGTGCCGCTTCTCATTGATAGCCTGAGAATGACGAACAATATTCTCTTCATAGGTTAGGATCTGTTCTTTGGTCAAGAGGCTGGAACCACCCCAAAACAGATTACTGTTTACCAAAGTATGGTAAAAATGGTGCAGATTATCGTGGTCAAGCCCCTCCAGCGCAGGGTCGCTGATTGGAGCAGCCAATTTATGAAATGGACGAATCTTCTTACCATTTCCATCTGTATGCTCAACCAGAGGATCAATACCAAATAGACTGACAAGCCACTGATTCAGCAGGAGTTTATTCCTGAACTTATGCGGTTTGGGGTCGCTCTGTTTTCGTTTAGCCATTTGTCCCCCCATCCGGCAATCGCTCCAGCTTTGTCAGCCATTCATTAAAGTGACGACAGCGTTTACGCATACGACCCAGCCCTATGTTTTTCGCAACAATGATTCCAGCGCTGGTTTTATCGTACTCGGGGATATTTCTGATAATATGTTTTGACGGTGCAGTTTCTGGATGCTCATTAATCAGTTCAGGATTGCCGTTCACTCCATTCAGAACTGCCTCTAATTCTTCAATTGCGGTTTCATGATTAAAATAGTCTAATTTAAGTTGTTTCAGATCTGCGAAAATCAATGCCTCAAACTCATGGAGTTGTATATACGGAATAAACCGGCGATCATGGATATCCTCGAAGAAAGCTTTTTCAATTATTTCCACTTTTTTGTACGGATCTATCTTGCGGTTTGCTTCCTTTTTTCCCGGAAAATCTTCAGGTAATGCATACAGATCAAACATAGTTGTGAAACGGCATTCTATATCACTGTCTTCTTTTGTCCATGCAAGGATATCTCTTCTAACCGTGGAATAGGCATCCTTTCTGCGAAAACCGCCACGATACTCTTTTCGACTGCGTTTATTCTTACTGGTTAGAACACAGCGCACATCAGGAAAAACACTGCGCAGTGAGAGATGGTCAACCATCAACCTGTTGACAAACCCTTCTTCCGTCTGACCTTCAACTGTTATGTGAAGACGGATCATGACGGCCGTCCTCCAATGATATTTTTCTCCCATAATTCCGAAAGACTGTACCGCTCCAGCCATTCAACCAGACTGGAGCTTTCCAGTCTTTTGAACACACTGCTCTTTTTTTCGCTGTCTCGTTCGACCACAACTATTTCGTCGGCACTGAACTCATCCACCAATCTTGTGGACTGAGTGGCAAGCAACACCTGCGAATGTATTGCCGCCATTCTGACCATTCCTGAAAACGTGGAAACAGCCGCCGGATGCAAGCCAAGTTCCGGTTCGTCAAGGACGATAAGCTTTGGCAGCAGTTCCTCTGGCTGCAGCAGAAGTGTTGCCAAAGCCATGAATCGTAGTGTACCATCTGATAATTGATGTGGTCCAAACCGGTATTCACTGTCTTTTTCCTGCCAGTCAAGCTTCATGTACTCCATGTTCAAAGGTGAAGGCTTCAAAATGAAATTTTCAAACTGAGGCATAATAAGCTGAATATGATGAACTATCCGATTATAGTATTTCTCCCATTCAGTTTTGTTCTTAAGCGCGTAGAGAAATGCCGCCAGATTACCGGCATTGCTTCGCAAGAACCCATTATCGCCGATATATCCCTGGTTTCTTATTTTTGCCGTGCTGGATGTATCATGAAACTGGAAAACCTGACAACCTCTTAGAAGGTTATAAATAAAACTGCTAGTGTCTCCACCACTTTTTGAGTCTTCGTAAAGCAGGCTCTCTTTGTGCCCTGCACCCAAAGCAATCTTGACCGGAGTAGGATGTAGCTTGTCGCTCCAAGTAATAAATTCCTCATTAAACATCAGGATATCACCGCTGGCTTGAGAGAGGGTAAACTGGTAGGTATCTCTGTCGTACTGACCAACATTAAAGACCAACTCAGCTTCCATACGGGGAGTATGATTTGAACCGAAGTACAGGATGGAATCGGCATAGCCTTGCCCACCGACAAATTTCTGTAAAGCACCGGTTGTCATGAAATTGAGCATCCTGAAGAAGGAAATGAGATTGCTTTTTCCAGCACCGTTTGCCCCAAGAAGCACTGTGATATCACCAAACCGTATTGTTTGACCGTCTTTGTCAATTGACTTGAAGCCCTTTATAAAAAGCTTACTTAGTTTCTTTTTCATAATCACACCCCCTCTACATCCCACATGCACTTCATGAACTCCTCTTCGATCAGGCGGACTTTCCAGTTCTCATCATCCCGCTTGAGATTTGGCAGATTGTTGCTACCGTTGACATAGATGGTGTCAAACTCGAAATCCAAGGTACTGATTCTATTCTTCCGGAACCACTCATCCAGCACTGCGTTGTCTTTCTCCAGATCATCTGTAAGTTTGCGCCAGACAATGAGTACTTTCTCGCGCTGACCATTATTTGGGTTTGACGGATCAGCAGGTACCCAGCCCTCTATCTTGCGGAACCACCATGGGCCCTGGGCATCCTGCCTGATCTTGCCGTCTACAACCAGCCTGGTGTGCTGATCCTCAGGCAGCTCCGGATCTGGGTTGCGTTTGAAAGCAGCAGTAAAGGTTTGCGGAGAAGCCAGAAGAATCACTCGTAAACCAAGCAGGTAATTGAATGTTTCAATAAGATCAACACGTTTCTCTTCATCTTTATCGCTGCCTAGTTTCTTGACAGTAAGGGAATAGCTACAGGGATCATCAAAGGCGTTGATGTTCAAGAGCGACTGACTGCCCCTTGTTTCTACATCCAGCAAGTAATGAAGCATGTAATCACCAAACAGAGATGGACTGGCTGTCAGCGCCTTGTCGCGTAGATCGTTATTGTCGAACTGCAAATTGTTCAATGTATCTTCGTAGGATTCCAGGCGCAGATACTTGAAACATTGGGATATGCCGGAATTGCGGGAAACGGGATTGCCGTCTTTCCAGTCTTTGGAATAGATAATCTTCTGAATGCGAGGCTTGAGCACTGTATCGAAATAGTTACCCATTTCAACAAGGATGTATTTTCGTTTGCCGCCATCTTCGCGGTTGAGGTTGATGACAGCGTGGCCGGTGGTTCCAGAACCAGCGAAGTAATCGAGGACAAAACCAACAGTTTCATTGTTTAATCCGGCATCGATACAATCTCGAACTGTAAATATTGATTTCGGATAGGTAAATGAGTTATCTGGTATCATAGAGTTTAGCACTACGCTACCCCAGCTATTAGCGCTATATCTTTTATCCTCCCAGAGAGATTTGTACCGAAATTTACTTTTATTCCTGATAATATCCCATATGTCTTTCTTTTTATCAAATTCAACCGAAAGTTCATCTACTATCGATTCAACAGATTGACGTGCAAAAACCCATTTACTTTCCTGTCCCTGAGTATCTATGGGATATACTTCTATTACTCCATTATCTTCTATTTGATTAATACCTGTTGGATGAAAGCCATCATCACACACATCCCCAAAACCGACAATCTTGCCATTTTTTACATAGATAGGATAAAAACAATTGGCCGCTGACTCACGTAAATGATTCTTTCCTGAAGAAACATTTCTGAGCGGTCGAATATCTGGAGATGATTCACGGGCCCCGTCATTTCTATCTTCTAACCCAATACAATTCATTCCTGCAGGAAATATGAAGTGAGCAAATTCGTGTGTAAATGAAAAATTGTTTCCCTGTTGACCTGTAGGATTATGAACAATTGAAATACAGGCATCTTCACATGACGGATAAAGCTCATTAAATAACATCCCCAACCGAAAATTTTCAATTTCATCAATTGCTGTTATATGAACAAATGGATTTGCATAAAGAGGGAATGCAGCTTTTGCCCGATCTTGAACTAAAGTCAACCATGATGAATGCTTATATGAATTTTTATAAATTATCTCACTTGACTTTGCATTATAAGGTGGATCAATATAAACACACTTCACCTGCTCTCTATAACGCTCTTGTAACAGATTCAACGCCTGAAAATTCTCCGAATGAATGAGCAGTCCGTCGCACTGTTCGTCAATATTTTCCATTGACGCAATCAGCCTAGTCTTGAAATCTTCATCGAAAAACTTGGTGTCCAATACAAGTTTGTCATTGGCTTTGAGGAATTCCACAGTCAACGGCTCAGAATAGAGTACGGCCCTGTCTTCATGAAACAAATTTCCCTGCTGTTTGCTTTCTGTGTTTTCCATGGTTCCAATTTCATCAATAGCAAAAAGCTTCACCCACTCCTCACGCTGAGACGCATTCTGTGCAATTTCCGGATAAAGTTCCTCCGGCACACGGTCTATCGTTACGCAGTAATTGGTCTCCACCACGAACTTTTTCTTGAGCCAAAGCTTCTTCTGAAAATCCTCGAGTTGGGCAAGAAAATCGATGAGCTTGTTTGCTATCTTGCGAAAAACTTTAATCATGGCAAGATACGATTCCACAGCCGGGGCTGTGGCGTTTTCGATGTCATCCAGACGCATGACTTCGTTTTTGATATAGAAGTCTAGTTCCCGGCGAAGAAAACTGTCCAAATCCTTGTGGATAAAGTAATCCATGGTGTTGCGAGCGGTATACTGGTTGATATACTTGCCCAGTAGAGGCCTTTGTTTGTCCTTATCAGTAGGCGCCGGAATCTTCAGCAGTTTTAGATACTCCTCTGACCTCTCGTTAAACTTGGCCATCTCCGCTAGTGTACCCAGCACAGTTTCAACCGCTTCGGCACTCTTTTTCTCCCGCCAGGTGCGATCCTGGCCGGTTTTTTCAGGATCTGGTCGATATTCAAAATTAACGACCAATTCTCCGCCATCTGTAATATCGACAGGTTTTGCAGCGTGAATAATGAAATAGCGCTTGTTGGAATCCTGCGCTTTCACATTACCGTGCTCTCCCTCAGCTGCATCAGCAATACGGAAATGAACCCTCATTGGATGCTCAGGAATCTGCTTAAGAATACGTTCCTCCTGAGCCAGTTTCAGAATCTCAGCCGACTGCGTCAGATCAAATGTGAAATTCGTGAAATACTCTGCTGTCTTGATGTAATACTGATCTGAGTTTGCCCAATGGAGCTTAACTTCTTCGCCGTTATAGGGAATTGCATAAGGAGCCGCGCGGCCTGCTGTTTCGCGGGCGTAATAACGCCGTGAAATAAAATCCCCGTCATCGTAATAGCGCTCGAAAAACCTGTGGAGATGATCATAAACTTCGCCTTCGGCAGAGGCAGTATCCTTCACCACTTCGTAAGCTGCTCTTGCTTCCTTAACTTTGGGAGAGTTCTCCGGATCGGAAACACCATATTCCTTCGCCTTTTCAATCTCCTCATCTATTTTCGCCATCAATTTACCCTTATGCGCTTCATCCACCTGGCCAAAAGCGTCCTCAACTGTATTCAGGAGATCTTTATCAATAAACTCAGCGACCTGCTCGCTTTTCGCATGCATGATGCGGTAAAAGCCGAAATCCAGATCCGGCTGATTTAGTTGAAATAAATCCCTGAGTTTTTTTAAAAGGCGGTTGCGAAGTTGTTCTGCAGTCGGCATATTTTTCCTCCGGCTAAATCACTCTCCACCGGAGGGTAAAAACCGGCGTGGTGGTTGTTTTCTGCTCCATGCGATCACAGGCATTCCATGCTTACCAATAACAGTGTCATTGCTGACACCTATGTATTTACATCTCTCATCCACTGACAACCAGCGGTCTTCAATTTCTGACATTTCCAGTTCCTTATATAACTCTACCTAATCTGGGCAATTTAGCGAAGTACCCCTCACTTGATATTGGGATAAGTAGTTAACGTATTAGAGTATACAACAAATCTAGTAACAAACCACTGTCACCCAATTAGTGAGAAGTACTTCATGTTTAATATCGCAGATTCTCAGCGTCCGCAAGTCTCAGAATTGACAGAGTTGAAATCACCAATGACAAACTCGCAAGTAGGGCCGGGTTCACTCTATTATTGCGATATCTGGACAGTATCAATGTCTCCCGCACCTTTTCCGGTATCAGGCGATTTTCCAACCTGCAAAAGCCAGGCTGTGTATTCAATCAATCAGCTTTTCCGTTACAGAGCCCAGATTTTCCACAGTAACACTCTGACTGTACTTACCGGGCTCGTCAACCTGGGCAACCACAACAGCCATCTCAGCATTGAGAGCCTCTACCAATGCCCCAAAACCTGGTTTCAGTCTGGGAGCCTTTGAAGCCTTGAATTCAAACACTCTTTTCTGTTCCCTCTTTCCAGAACCAAATCTATCTCTGCACCATTGGATGTTTGGATGAATGAGGATTTCCAGCGAGGCATCAAAGCAGTGATCTGCTCAATACCCAGGCCCTCCCATGAAAAACCCCTAACTGGATGCGCCAGTAACTCATCCCACGTTTCAATATTCAGCAGACTATGCAGTATTCCAGTATCCCGGATGTATATTTTGGGTGATTTGATCAAACGTTTTTTCAGGTTTGTTTTGTGCGGCCTGAGAACTCTTATCATGAAAGTACTTTCAAGAATGCCAAGATACTTCCTTAGAGAAGGAACTGATATATCGGCAGCATCAGACAATCTACTGAGATTAAGAACCTGACCATGAATATGGGCGATAAGAAGCCAGAGCCTCTCCATTAATTTCATCGGTATGGAAAAACCCAACTGCGGTATGTCCCGTTCCAGAAAAGTTCTGACAAAATCCATTCTCCAATCAAAACTATCCTCCTGACTGCCTGCAAGCAGACTATCCGGAAAGCCTCCACGCAGCCAGAACTGACTGGTTTGCACAATACTATCAACCTCACCGAACAAAAAAGGTGTAAGATCAAGCAGGGCTATTCTTCCGGCGAGAGACTCGCTTGTCTGACGAATCAAGTCGCGGGAAGCCGAGCCAAGTATCAGAAATCGGCCCGGTCGTCTGTTCTTATCCACTTCCGAACGTAAAATTGAAAATATTTCAGGAGCCAGTTGTATTTCATCAAGACAAATCAAATCATCCTGATGCTCTTGAAACAGTAACTCCGGTTCCTCCAGCATTCTTCTGTCAGCCCTGTTCTGCAGGTCAAGATAAACAGTAGATATTTTGTGTTCCTTGATAAACTCTTTTACCAAAGTTGACTTTCCACACTGTCTGGGCCCAAGAATGACAGTTACAGGAGCACGTTTTACCGCACGAATAAGTGCTTTTTCTGCATATCTGTGTATATAACCATGCATATTGCTAACGCCCCTTTCCGATTTACATGGTAGTACTATGCAGACACACAGGTGTCAAGTGGAAAGCCACAAGCGAAAAAAAACCGGGTTAACTCAGTGAACAAGTCCTTCAAGGTAGTCGAGCCATGAATCCATGCCCGCACCTGTTAGAGCAGACAACTCAAAGATTTTGCCACCGGGTTGTATTTTGTTCAGTGAGTCTCTGTACCTGCCCATATCCACATCCAAGTGTTCTATAAGATCGGTCTTTGTTATCACGCTGACTGCAGCATCGTGAAAGATAACCGGGTACTTAAGTGGTTTGTCTTCCCCTTCGGTAACTGACAGAACAGCGATCTTGATGTTCTCACCCAAGTCAAACGCCGCCGGACACACCAGATTTCCAACATTCTCTATGAAAAGGAGTTGTGTATCTTTTTCCAGAACCTGCCCCAGTGTTTCACCTATCTGCTCTGCATTCAGATGGCATGAACTTCCGGTTTCTATCTGTACCACAGGAGCACCTTTGTTCTTCAGCCGCACAGCATCGTTGTCTGTCTGCTGGTCACCTGCTATAACAGCACACTTCACTCTGCCCCGCAGCCCTTCAAGGGTTTTCTCCAGCAGGTAGGTTTTGCCTGAACCCGGCGACGAGATGAAGTTAACAGCCACGCAATCCTGCTGTTTCAGAAATGCTCTGTTCTTTTCAGCGAACTCATCGTTTCTGGCAAGCACACGTGACCCAAGCACTATCTCTCGTGTGGCTTTGCTCTCCAGTTCCGTATCACGATTGTGCTCGTGGTGATGATTGTGTTCATGGCCGTGATCATGCTCGTGTACATGCTGAGCATGAGGCTCTTCACTGAGGTGGATGTGAATGTGAACATCTTTTTTCTGCAGGTCTGCGCTGCTGTCAGCGTAGATGTGCAGGTGGATTCCACCACTGCCGGGTAAATCATGGTGGTGTGAATGGGAATCATGTGTGTGGTTGTGATCGTGATTGTGTTCAAAATAGGCTCTGGCGTTGCCCTCTTCGCAACCGCAGTCTTCACACATATTACTTTACCTCCATAGACTTTATCAGAAACTCTTTTCCCTGTACTATTTCAACCGATACCGAGTTGCACCGGGGGCATACCATTACAGGGTCCTGTATTTCTGTTTCCATATTGCAATCGTTGCATTTTATAACCAGCGGTACCTCTTCAATTTTCATTTCTGCCCCCTCAAGAGGGGTGTTCTCTGCGGCAATGGGAAAAGCAAATTCAAAGGGAACCCTCTCCACTCCGCTCATTGCGCCTATAACAACGGTGAGCTCAATAACCCTGTGAGCTTTTTCCCTTTCAAGAACCTCACACAGCTGCTCTACCATACCAACAGCCAGACTGAGTTCATGCATCAGCAGATCCTCGGCAGAAGCTCGCCCTGCGGAATGTCCACCATTCTTCGCCCGCCTATCTGTGTTTCCAGAACAACCCTGCCAGTCTCTTTTGTTACTTTTCCTATTATCGAAGCCCCGGCTCCTTCGGGAAGTTTCTTCCAGCTTTTAAGCAGGCTGTCTGCAATGTCAGGTGAACACACAAGCAGCATTCTGCCTTCACTGGCAACATGCAGAAGGTCAATACCAAGAACTTCAGCTACTGCCCTGGCATCAGGGTTGTACGGAATACTTTCTTCCAGAAGAGATATTCCGAAAGAGCTGTTTTCCACAACCTCTCCCAGAACCGCCGCTGTTCCACCACGGGTTGGATCTCTCATGAATTTAACGCTGCCAGCCCACTCTGCCGCTGCAGCAACCAGCCGGTGAACTGAAGCCGTGTCGCTTTCAAGCAGGTTGTTAAGGGTAAGCTTTTCTCGGGCGGCCATTACAGCCATGCCGTGATCACCAAGTGTTCCACTTGCAATAACTGCGTCGCCCGGCTGTATTCTGCTTTCTGCTGTATTCATTCCCTGAATAGCACGGCCAATACCTGCAGTGTTTATATAGATCCCATCGCACTGACCCCGGGCAACCACTTTGGTGTCTCCTGTAACAACCTGAACACCGATCTCCTCCGACGCGGTTTTTATGGAATCGAGTACACGCCGGAGTGTGCTCATTTCAAGCCCTTCTTCAATAATAAGGGCCAGAGACAACCACAGAGGAACAGCTCCCGACACGGATACATCGTTCACAGTACCGTGAACAGCCAGCTTTCCTATATCTCCCCCTGGGAACTCAAGAGGGCTTACAACAAAGCTGTCTGTGGAAAAAACCAGCGTTTCCCCGCCCAGTTGAAGCCTGGCTCCGTCAGGAAGACCGGCAAGGGGGCCTTTCCCCCCGAATCTTGTTACTATTTCCTCTTCAATCAGGTTTCTGGAGAGTCTTCCACCACCACCGTGACCGAGAAGGATTCTTTGAACATCAGCCAATTCTATCACCTCGAATACTTGAAATAGGCCGCACAGCTACCCTCGGAACTTACCATACAGGGACCAACAGGGGAAAGAGGGGTGCATTCCCTGTTAAAGAGAGGGCACTCATCCGGAAGAATGATACCCCGCAGAACGTCACCGCACCGGCATCTGATGTCGGGCTTTCCGCCCTGTACACTCACACCGAATTTTACTGCGGCATCGTACTTTAAAAACTCTTCCCGAAGCACAAGACCACTTTCTGGGATTGTTCCAATTCCCCGCCAGGAAGCATCTGCAGTTTCCAGATACCTGTTCATCAGAGCAAGGGCGATTTTGTTACCATGTTCCCTTACAACTCTTTCGTACTGGTTGACCAGTTCCGCTTTTCCTGAAACAAGCTGCTGAAGAAGCTCCCTTACCCCCAGAAGAATATCCAGAGGTTCAAACCCGGCAATAACTCCCGGTAATCTGTGTGTTTCAACAAAACCTCTGTATGCACCGGCACCAATAATAGCAGAAACATGTGGAGGCAGCAGAAAACCGTTAACCGCCACATCCATGTCATCTGCAAGTGCTTCCAGAGCAGGAGGTACAAGTTTGAAAGCAGTAAGAAGAGAAACATTCTGAATATTCTCTTCAGAGGCTCTTTTCAGTATGGAAATCACCGGGGGAATAGTGGTTTCAAACCCGATTGCAAGGAAAACCACCTGTTCTGAAGGGTTTTCCGCAGCAATCCTTAAAGCATCCAGCGGAGAATAACACACGTGAACCTGTGCGCCTTCACTTCTGGCACCGGCCAGTGTTCCGGAACTGCCGGGCACCTTCAGCATATCACCGAATGTGGCAATGTGTATACCTTTTCCTGCAAGCTCAACTGCCGCATCGATATATGCAGCATCTGTCACACACACCGGGCATCCCGGGCCACTTATCAGCCGCACATTGCCAGGAAGAATCTGCCGTATACCGTACCTGGCTATAGACATTGTGTGGCTTCCGCAGACTTCCATGAACCTGGCGTTGCCTGCCTGCTTCGCCAGCTCCGCAATTTCCGCCGTAATTACCCTGGCGGTTCTGTGGTTGCGAAACCCGTCAATGTACTTCATCAGACATCTTCTCTGTAGGTTTCCGCCAGATCTTCAAACAACTGAAGCCTCTCGTTTGCTTCATCGATATCGAGCTTTTCTATGGCAAACCCGGCGTGTACAATAACATAGTCGCCCAGTTGAACCGATTCTATCAGAGACAGATCGGCATCATAGCGGATGTTCTCTAGTTCGCACACACCTGTTCCGTTTTCCCCGAGTTCTACAACCTTCATTGGTACTGCAAGACACATATCAATAATCTCCCCGGCTCGCACACACCTGCCCCAGAGATATTCCTCCATCATTCGGCGGAACAAGCCTGTGCGTAAATACTGTTTTCCCGTTTTTTTGCAGCCGCTCAACCAGCATAGACACAAACAATCTGTTCATCATCACACCACCTGAAAGCACAACAGGTAAGCTATTCAGGCTCGATCCGGCATTATCCACCATGGCGACAGCGGCTTTCACCATGGCCCGGTGAAATGCCATTGCCCAGCTGCCTGCCTGATCTTCAGATGGAAATGCACTGTGAAGAGCGGTAAACATCGCCGACAAATCTACTACAAACAAACCATTTCTGCTTCTCACTTCGACGGAAATGTTCGGTTCCGGTTCCCTGCAGCCTCTTTCTGCTGCACTTTCAAGCCAGATAGCTGCCTGCCCCTCATAGCTTACCTGTGCAGGGCTGATTGAAAGCCCCGCAGAGAATGCATCGAAAACCCTTCCGGCAGCGTGGGTATCAAAGCTGTTCAGTTTCTTTTCAAACTGTGTTTTCCACAAAGACAACTCGTACTCGCTCACGCCAAAACGGCTGCGCCACATCCGGTCTACCGGAAGCCCCATCTGCCAGAACCTGGCTGCCAGCTGCTTTGCAGGCCGCTTCACTGCTGCATCTCCCCCCAGAAGAGGAGAGGGTGACAGAGTTCCAAGGCGCTTCCACCCACCGGGGTATACATGAAGCAGCTCACCGCCCCAAATCGCTCCGTCTGTTCCAAGGCCAGTACCGTCGAACACCACCGCTATTGCCTCCTCAATACCGTGTTCACACATAACAGACAGGGCATGGGCGTGGTGATGCTGAACCTCAACCACCGGGATACCAAGTTCTTTCCCAATTGCCCTGCCCATTCTGGTGGAATGCATGTCTGGATGAAGGTCAACTGCTATAACTTCAGGTGTTCTGCCGAAGTATCCCGGGAAACTGTTTACCACCTGCTGAAGACCGTCAAGAGCCTCCGGTGTCTCAAGGTTGCCGATGTGGGGCGAGAGAACTGCCTGGTTGTCAAACGCCAGACAGATGGTGTTCTTCAGCTCCGCCCCCATTGCAAGAACTGTTTTGCCTGAACTTTTACCGGTAGTAATACTTTCCGGGGCGTAACCTCTTGCTCTTCTCCACAGCTGAACATCTCCTCTGTCCACAACTGCCAGAGAATCGTCATTCCGCAGATTGATGGTTCTGTTGTGCCCCAAATAAAAGTCGGCAATACCGGAAAGCCTGCTGAAAGCCTCTGTGTTGGAAATACACACAGGTTCCCCTCCCCTGTTGCCGCTTGTCATCACAAGAAAATCAAAACTTGCTACCGGGTCTTCATCAAGCTGTTCTGCAAGCAGAGCGTGGAGGGGCGTTGTTGGAAGCATTACACCGAGGTTTCCAAGCTCCGGGGCAAGAATATCCAGTGGAAGTGTACTGCTCTTCAGAGTATCCAGAACCACAATGGGAGCCGATGGTGAACACAGAAGTTCTCTCTCTGCATCCGACACAATACAGTGTTTCCGCAGCACTTCAAGGTTCCGCGCCATTACCGCGAACGGTTTGGCAGGTCTTTTCTTGCGCTTTCTCAGTTTTTTCAGGGCATCCCTGTTTGTCGCGTCGGCAACCAGCAGATAACCGCCAAGCCCCCGAACTGCAACGATGCTTCCCCGGGCCAGCTCACAGCGAGCCTCTGAAAGTGGGTCTGCAACCTCTTTCCTGCTACCGCTTTCGTCAGCCCAGAAAAGCTGCGGTCCGCAGACAGGGCAGGCAATACTCTCGGCATGAAACCGCCGGTTAAGAGCATCCGAGTACTCGGCCATACATTCACCGCACAGGGGAAATTCCTTCAAAGCAGTTCGTTCCCTGTCGTAGGGCATTGCTTCAACAACTGTGTACCTGGGGCCGCAGTTTGTGCAGGTTGTAAACGGATAGCGGTAAAACCTTGAAGACCGGTTGAACACATCAGCCCTGCAATCGCTGCACATTGCCAGATCGGCGGGAATGGAAACACGGGCTGCCCCCTGAAAACTGCTGGCAAGGATCTTAAAAACAGGAGCCACTTCATGCCTCTCAATAGCCGTTCTGGAAATTACTCTGGTTTCCTCAAGGCGGGCTCTTGGAGGAAGCTTCCCGGCAAGGCTGCCAATGAATTCCTCCACGGCCTCACAGGAGCCGTCAAGCACCAGGCGAACTGTTCCCGACTGGTTTCTGACCCATCCTGTAAGGCCTGCTTCTTTTACCATGCGCGCCATGGCCGGCCTGAACCCCACGCCCTGCAGTATACCCCGCAGCTCAGCGGTCAGACGAACACAACAACTGGTCAACATTTTCCTCTTTTGTTTAACCGAGCACTTTCTTCAGAGTTCTCTTAAGAATATCAGGCTGAATGGGCTTCTGAAAAACCCCCGTAAGAGAAAGGTCGGCGTAATCGGCATTGTTTCTTAAAGCATCACCCACTGAGCTCAGCAGAAACACAGGCACATCGCAACCAGCAAGCTTCAGATCTCTTGCCAGGCCTGTGCCGGAGTCTACCTCTTCCATCATGAGGTCGGCTATCACCAGATCAGGTTTTTCCGACTTGAACTTCTTCAGCCCGTCTTCGGCACTGGAAGCGGTTAGAACAGTGTAGTCAAAACTCTCGATGAGAATCTTCAGGGCATCAAGCATATCAGTATCATCATCCACGCACAGAATAACCTGTTTTCCATCTTTCATAGTATTCCTCATTTCGATTGCACAGGCAGAACTACACGTATTTTCAGCGGTTTTCTGCTGTGTTCCGGGTTACATACTTTCCGAAATCACAATCTTCAAGCGCCTGCTTCATGAAAGCCAGCGCATGATCAAGGTTTTCCAGAGCCTTCGGTGATATCCGTTCACCGAACTGGTTGAATTCGTAGCCTCTGATGCCCAGCATGTAAGCTTCTGCACTGCTGTTCAGCAGGTCTTCCGCCATTGCCATAAGTGCATCCGCACTTATACTGTGCGAAGAAAAACTCATGTGGCTTCTGGGAACCACAGCCTCGAAGTGAAAGGGCTCAGCCCCTGCTGTATCGGCATCGGCAAAAATCACGAAATCGTGTTCCGCAATTGCAGCCGCGTCCTCAACTGCCAGCTGGTAGTTGGAATCTACAGTAACACCCTCAAGGTTCAGCTTCTCTATTCTCGCGGCAAACTCCGGGCCCAGGCCGTCGTCAAGACGGCCCGGGTTTCCGTAACCTATAATCAGAACCCTTTTTCCCGATCTGTTCATCAGGTGGTTCGCCTGTTTACTACCTGGCCGTTGTGGTCAACGACACTGACAGTAAGAGGCATTTTACCAAGTGCGTGGGTGGCACATGACAAACATGGGTCGTAGGCTCTTATAGCAACTTCAACTCTGTTCAGCAGACCTTCGGTTATCTCTGTACCGGAAAGGTACTTCTTCGCAACCTTTTCCACAGCCAGATTCATGGGAACATTGTTACTGGTGGTGGAAACGATCAGGTTCGCCATTGTTATCTGATCATCTTCGTTTACCTTGTAGTGATGGAACAGCGTTCCACGGGGTGCTTCAATCAGGCCAACGCCCTCAAATCTGCGTTCGCCCTTTACCACAAGATCTTCACCCTGCAGATCGGTGTCGTTAAGAAGATCTCTGATCTTTTCAGCGGAGTGAAGAACCTCAATCATCCTTGCCCAGTGGTAGGCCATGGTGATGTTGTTGGGCTTTGCGCCGGTAAGTGCCATAAACTCTGCCCGGGCTTCTTCAGCTTCAGGAGTGTCTATGAAGTCTGCGGTGTTCACGCGGGACAGAGGGCCTACCCTGTACCAGCCCTCTTCCGTTCCAAGCTGTTTCATAAAGGGGAACTTCATGTATGACCAGTCCTTCACCTCTTCAGCGATGTGATCGGTGTAACCCTGGTAATCCACATGATCAAAGATCTTGTTTCCCTCTGCATCTATTGCCCGTATTCCTCCGTCGTAAAGATCCATGGCTCCGTCTGCCCTTATAAGCGAAAGGTGGTTGGAGTCGAAGGAACCAAAGTCTGACAGTTCGTCAAAGTGCTCAAGCGTGTAGTCTTTTGCGATCTTCAAAGCCCCCCGTGACCATTCGATCTGCTGATCGATGTCTTTCAGAAGAACATCCCTCTCTGCAATACTGAGGTTTTTGTTGATACCGCCGGGGATAGCACCTGTGCCGTGAATCTTCTTCCCGGCTGTAACCTTGATGATCTCCTGACCGTACTTGCGCATCATCACGCCCTGAACTGCAAGCTCGGGATACTTCTTGATCACGCCGATGATGTTTCTTACAGCCGGATCGGCATCGAAGCCGAACAGCAGGTCGGGAGAGACCAGGTGGAAGAAGTGAAGGGCATGAGACTGATACATCTGACCGTAGTGCATAAGACGACGCATCTTCTCTGCTGTGGGAGTAAGCTTGTCAGCACCTACTATAACGTCCATTGCCTTTGCAGCTGCAAGGTGATGAGACACAGGGCAGATACCACAAAGACGCTGAACGGTAACTGGAACCTCCCAGTAGGGGCGGCCCTGTATAAACCTTTCAAAACCACGGAACTCAACTATATGCAGACGGGCTCTTGTAACCTGCCCGTTCTCGTCGAGAAGAATAGACACTTTACCGTGCCCCTCTACTCTGGTAACAGGCTCTATAATGATCTTGCTGGTGTCACCCAAGATGTTCCTCCTTTATATCAATCATACTTGATAACTTCGTAGGGCAGGTTCATGGGCTTGTTTTCAAGCAATGCAACCAGTGCCTGCCACAAGAGATCCGCCGGCGGCGGACAGCCCGGCAGATGGTAATCAATCTTCACCACTTCGTGGCAGGGGTATACCCTGTCAAGAATCAGAGGAAGCTCTTTGTCTCCGGGAATCTTCCCGGAGGGGTTGTATACGGTAGGGCCGTTCAGGTAAGCTTCATCGAGACATTCCTTCAGTGGAATGTTGTTGCGCATGGCGGGAATACCACCCATTATCGCACACTCTCCAACCGATATAAGGATGTCGCAGTTTTCACGGAAATACTGAAGATTGTGTACATTCTCTTCGTTGCAGCATCCGCCTTCTATCAGACCTACTGCACAGCGTCCGGTGAACTTCTTTATGTCATCTACAGGTGACTTGTCGAAATCTACCAGCTCAACAAGCTTCAGAATACGATCGTCGATGTCCAGCAGGGACATATGGCAGCCGAAGCATCCTGCCAGTGATGCGGTAGCTATCTTTGGTTTTGCCATATTCTATAACCTCAACCTTGCTTTACCGCAGCCTTGCGGGACTCAATATCGGACCCGATAGGCTGGGAGTCGTACTTGCGTTTTCCAATGGGCACTGCGTAAGCACTGCGTTTCTTCAGAATAGCCCCCACAGGACAGTTCTCTATGGCTTTGTCTGTTACAGAAACATCGGTACCAGACAGGTCGGTGTCAGAGTTGAATGCAACCTTTTTGTGGATACCGCGACCTACAAACTGGAACACATTCTTGCCGTCAAGTTCCTTCGAGGAACGCACGCATCGGGCACACAGAATACACCGGTTGTGGTCGATGTATATATCCGGATGACTGGCATCCACATCGTGTTCGTTGAACATATACGGATACCTGGGAGCCATCATTCCAAGCCTGTAGCCCAGGGCCTGGAGTTCGCAGTTTCCGCTCTTTTCGCAGAACGGGCAGTAGTGATTGCCCTCTACAAAAAGCATTTCAACAATGCTTCGCCTTATGTCGTTAAGTTCTTCCGTTTCGCTGTCTACAGACATGCCCTGAGACACCGGCTGGGTGCAGGCTGCCTGGGGACGATCATTAACCATAACCGTACACACACGGCAGCTGCCGAATGGAAGCAGGTCTTTGTGGGCACACAATCTGGGGATGTATATACCCGCTTCGTCAGCCGCCTGCATGATAGTCTGACCCTGTGTGGCTTCGACCTCCACACCATCAATGGTAAACTTTATTTTTTCGCTCATTTGGAACCCTTTCTTCAGTCAGCGTAAATCACAGACCTGCGCCCCTGCAGCTCTTCACCGGCGGCAAGTGCCTTGTGTATGTCAAAGGTTCGCTGCATACCGTCCTCGTTTTCTCTTACAAGCTTCTCGTACTCACCGCGGAAGTTTTTCAGGGAAGTACGAACAGGGTTTGAAGAGGTCTGCCCGAGGCCGCAGCGGCTTGCAACTGCCACTGTTTTTCCAAGCTGCTCAAGGTAGTCGAGGTCTTCCGGGGTACCCTCTCCTGCAATAATTGCTTCAAGCCGCTCTTTGATCAGCTCGTTGCCCACCCTGCAGGGTGTGCAGTAACCGCAGCTTTCCTCACAGAAGAATTCCATGAACTCGTGGGCAATTTCAAGGGGATTTCTGTCTTTGTTGAAGATCATCACTGCCCCGCCTGTTGCCACATCATCGTAACAGATCGTTCTGTGGAAATCGGCTTCACCAATGAGCTGGCCGGACGGACCACCCACCTGCACGGCGTAGGCATCTTCCGCACCTGCTTTCTCAAGCATATCACTTACTGTGATTCCGAACTCAAGCTCGTACACACCAGGCCTTGTGCAATCTCCCGATATACTGAGCAGCTTGGTTCCAGTGGAACCTGTAGACCCCATCTCGGCAAACCATCCTGCACCTTTATCAAGAATTCTTGCAACGCAACAGAATGTTTCAACATTGTTTACCGATGTGGGAAGTGTCAG
>CAZRXU010000049.1:0-2889 GCA_964604135.1 uncultured bacterium
TCAGGGCTGATTGGAGGAATAATGGCATACACAGAAAAAGCCAGAGAGCTGTTCCGGAATGATATACAGATCATCAAAGACAAGGGCATATACAAAGAGAAAAGATTCATCTGCTCTCCGCAGGATGCCGAGATAGAGGTAGAATACCCGGAAGGTGCTGCCAGGGAAAAAGTTCTTAATTTCTGCGCAAACAACTACCTGGGGCTATCAAGTCACCCTGATGTTGTACAGGCGGCCCACGACGGACTGGACAAGCGCGGTTACGGAATGAGTTCCGTGCGGTTTATCTGCGGAACGCAGGACATACACAGGGAGCTTCAGGACAGAGTTTCCGAGTTTCTGGGCATGGAAGACACTCTTCTTTTCCCGTCGTGTATGGACGCGAACTCCGGTGTGTTCGAGTCTATCATGGAACAGGAAGATGTAATAATTGCAGACAGGCTGATCCACGCATCCCTTGTTGATGGAATCCGCCTGTGCTCCGCGCAGTACGATACCTTCAAACACATGGACATGAAGCACCTGAAGAAGAAGCTTGAATTGCATCAGGACAAGCGCCACGTTCTTGTGGTTACCGACGGCGTTTTCTCTATGGATGGAGACCTTGCTCCTCTCGATGAGATGTGTGCTCTGTGTGATCAGTACGGGGCTATGATTCTTGTTGATGATTCACATGCTTCCGGTTTCATAGGCAAAACCGGTCGTGGAACCCACGAGCACTTCAATGTAATAGACAAAGTTGACCTGATTACCACTACATTCGGGAAGGGTCTGGGAGGAGCTTCAGGCGGTTGTGTTTCCGGAAGAAAAGAACTTGTAGAGCTCTGCCGTCAGAAGGCAAGACCGTACCTGTTCTCAAACTCCATGGCTCCGCCGATTGTGAATGCTTCTATCAAGGTTATCGACCTGGTCACATCCAGTACCGAGCTCCGTGACAAGCTTGAATGGAATGCCGCATACTTCCGCAAGGGTGTTGAAGCAGCAGGTCTTGCCGTACGACCGGGGAACACTCCCATTGTGCCTGTTATGCTTTACAACGCGAAACTTGCCAATGATATGTCCCGCGATATGTACGCCGAAGGTATATATGTGATCGGGTTCTTCTTCCCGGTTGTTCCCGCTGGTGCTGCCAGAATTCGCGTGCAGCTTTCTGCAGCACACACGAAGGAGCACATAGACAAGGCAGTAGCCGCGTTTAAGAAAATCGGAGAGAAGTACGGTATTCTCGGCCTTGATAAGAAGGGTATCATAGAGAAGTACGGCATGTAGTCTGCTGCCGGTTCAAGGGGGGCACTTCGGTGCCCCTCTTATGTTTTGACAATTCTGATTTTCATCTGTAGAATCGCCCCTGTGCGTCGCCAACAACCAGGAGCATGTCCGGGAATAGTACACTGGCATTTACTACCACATAATCGGCCACAATACGCGCGTATTATCATCAAATAGCGTTGCTATTATCTTCAAATCCGCACGAATTCTGACTCGATCCTGTGGCGTAACTGCACAGCGCTTATTGTCAGACACACTCCTAAAAAAACAACAAAGGAGAGGAAAAGAATGATCGAAAACAAGCTGGCAAACCCTGCCCCACTCGGTCTTATGGGGTTTGGAATGACTACAGTTCTTCTTAACATCCACAATGCGGGATTTTTCCCCATGGATGTTAACATCATGGCCATGGGTATTCTGTACGGAGGTATTGCCCAGATCATTGCCGGTATCATGGAGTTCAGAAAGGGCAACACATTCGGAACAACTGCGTTTGTCAGTTTTGGTTCTTTCTGGATCACTCTGGTGTTCATAATTATGAAAGGCGGAGCCGACAGGGTCTTCCTTGGCTGGTACCTCTTCATGTGGGGTCTTCTTGCGTTCTGGCTCTGGTTTGCAACATTCGGCAAGCACAGGGCAATACAGGTGGTATTTGCCAGTGTAACCGCTCTTTTCTGGCTTCTTGCCGTTGAGCACTGGTTTGAAATGCCTGCATTCTTCAGTGTATTTACAGGTTTCGAGGGTATTCTGTGCGGGCTTTCAGCAATATACCTTGCCGCCGCAGAGGTTCTGAACGAAGACAAAGGCAGAACAGTTCTGCCCATTGGCGTTATCAGAAAGTAACAGGTTATCAGGCAGAACAGCAGGGAGCCAATCGACTCCCTGCACTGCCGTTTTGTGTCTGTTGACATGTGTTGAACAGTCTGATAGCGTACTCCGACAGACAGAAAACCCATTGTCTGGAATCAAAGCAGGTTCATACAGGTGCGGTGCCTGAAAGAAAGAAGCCATGATAAGCATCCTCGACACGTACCCGGAGTTTGTTTCCTACTGGAACAAATACAGGGAACAGCCCATGCAGCAGAGAATTGATGGCTGGGTGACTGACTACATGGGGCAGTGGCCGGAATTGCTGCAACTGCAGAAGGATGACTACGAAAGTTTATCAGGCGGCAGCTGGCGGGGTGTGGCAGAAACAAAGGTGTTTCCGTTTATTGCCGGCAGAACAGACGATATTTTCAGGGCACACAGAAATCTGCTCAGTGAAATTAAGCCCATACACACAGCTGCTTCCGATCTCTTTGGCATAGAAAACCTTGATGTTCTCTTTGTTCTGTATGTGGGGATTGGCTGTGGTGCCGGCTGGGTAACGGAATACAAAGGATCCCACTCGGTGCTGTTCGGGCTGGAAATGATTGCCGAATGCGGATGGTCCGGCCGAGAATCAATACAGGGTCTTGTTGCACACGAGATCGGCCATGTTGTACATGCGGTATTAAGGAACGATCCGGATTTGGCCCGGCATAACGACCCGTTCTGGCAACTGTACACAGAAGGATTTGCCCAGCGAAGTGAACACATCCTGCTTCGCGGCAACACCTGGCATATGCAGCAGGGCTA
>CAZRXU010000049.1:2989-18064 GCA_964604135.1 uncultured bacterium
CGGCGAATATCTGAATGCAGATACACCTGTGGGAATGTTCGAGCCATACGGTGTTTTCGGTCTGGCGAACGGGGATATTGTTTCAATGGTTCTGGGGTTTCAGATGAGTGAAGCTGACGAGGTAGAGCTTTTTGTAAATGCAGGGCGCTACAACGATTCTCTGGAGTGCTCAGCCGAATACTATTATCGCACATGGCTGCCACCTTACAATGGTATTTACTCTGCGATAAGTACGATACGATACTGCACCGGTCCTGATGGCCCTGTTTTCTTCTGTACTGATCTCTCCGAATACAGAGTTGCAATACTCGGCACTGACGGTGAAGTTATCGGTGAGATATTCAGACCTGAAATGGAAAGAGTTCCCCGATCTTCTGAGGAGATCGAGGAAATCAGACAGTGGCAGCAGGAGAAGATGGGGAGAGAATTTCTTTTCCAGGGTCGGAATGATCCCAATCCCTACAAGCCCCTCATTCAACTTGCAGGAGTGGATTCCCTGAACAGATTGTGGGTATGGAAACTGAGGGACGCTTTAGATGGTAACATTCGCTTCGATATCTGGAATGAAGCCGGTGAGCTGGTTGAGCAGGCAGAGATCGAGTGGCCCGAAAACAGAGAACCGGTTGTACCCTGCGTAGATTCCGGGGGAGTTCTGCTTAGAACAACTGAAGAAGCTTCCGTTGTAAGAATATACGAGCTGGTACTCTGTACGCCTTAATATCTCGTTACCTGTTCCGGCCGGAAGGAACAGGGCTTCCATGCAGATTCAGAGTTGTCTGCAACCTGTAAAGAACGGAGAAAACATGACGGGCTTAGTCCCATCCAGAGAGGAAGCGTTTTCGCTTCTAAAAGAGTTCAACAAAAACCAGTCTCTTATCAGACACGCACTGTCAGTTGAAGCTGTGATGCGCCATGCGGCGAAAACAAATGGGGAAGACCCTGAGAAGTGGGGTGTAATCGGGCTCGTTCATGATCTCGACTACGAAATGTACCCGGAACAGCATTGCACAAAGTCCCGAGAAATCCTTGAGGGAAAAGGGTGGCCTGTAGAGTATGTAAGAGCTGTTGTTTCCCATGCCTGGGGGATATGCAGTGATGTTGAACCCGAATCCACTTTGGAAAAATACCTCTACGCAGTTGATGAGCTTACCGGTCTTGTTACTGCCTGTGTTCTGGTAAGGCCTTCAAGAAGCATTATGGATCTGAAAGTAAAGTCTGTGAAGAAAAAGTGGAGGAACCGTCATTTTGCTGCAGGGGCAAACCGCGAGGTTATGGAAAAAGGTGCTGACATGCTGGGTATAGAATTTTCCGACCTTATTCAGGTTGTTATAGACGGCATGAGAACCGTTGCAGAGGACATAGGCCTTGATGGTGAAAACTGATGACCGGCACATTCATTAACACTGCAACTGTGCTTGCCGGAGGGCTGCTTGGAACTGCTTTGAGTTCCGGATTACCAGTCCGTGTAAGAGAGACACTGATGACAGGAATGAGCCTTGTGGTTATTGCCATGGGTATTAAGATGGCTACGGAGACCTCCAGCATACTGATTGTGCTGGGCAGTATCACCATAGGTGGTATTGCCGGAGAGCTGCTTCATTTGCAGCGCCGTTTTGATGCTGCTGGTGTGTGGCTGGAGCGCGGTCTGTCTCGGTATCCTGTGTTTACCAGAGGCAATTTCAGCCAGGGTATTGTTACTGCCAGCCTGGTTTTCTGCGTTGGCCCCATGACCATCCTGGGTTCAATTCAGGACGGGCTTACCGGAGACAGTACTCTTCTGATCGTAAAAAGTGTTCTCGATGGATTTGCTGCAGTGGCATTTGCCAGTGTTATGGGCATCGGTGTTGCTTTTTCAGCCGGTGTTGTGCTTGTTGTTCAGGGTGCCTTGACTCTGGGGTCTTCATTTTTCAGTCAGATTCTTTCAGAACAGATGGTTTCGGAACTCACGGCCACAGGTGGAGTGATCATGCTGGGTATTGCAATTCACATGCTTGAACTGAAGAAAATAAGGCTTGCCAACTTTCTCCCTGCCCTTGTCGTTGCTCCCCTGATCGTGTGGATTTCAGGTATAATTCAGTGGTAGTTGCGTGAACAGTATGTGCGTGCTTATTTTTTCGCCTGTGGTTTTCTACCGGGTGTTTTTCTGCTGTTGAGGCGGGAATCAAAGATTGGGTTTGTTTTGAACAGAGTGACTTTGTTCGTTTTGCTGGTGGTGGTTGGTGCTGGTCTTGGTTTCCTTTCCGGTGTTATTTCTGCTCCTCTGGTTTTCGATACTCCTGTGTTTATTTCTTCCATGGGTGTTTCCGCTGCACCTGTCACTGTGCCGGACGTTCTGGGAATGACCCGTGCAGAGGCTCAGAGAAGTATAGAAGGCGGCAGTCTTGTGCTGGCCGGTCAATGGACCGAGTACGGTGATTTTGAAACCATGGGAATGGTTGTAAGGCAGGATCCGCCTGCAGGAACACAGGTTCCAAGAGGGGCTCCTGTGAACATCTTCTGGAATGTGGGCCCTCTTTTCCGCCCTTTCTACCCTGATTCACTGGTAGGAATTTCAGCTGGAAGGGCTGAAGAGAAAATTGCCGACTGGCAGCTTTACACAGCAGGCAGAACCAGAATTCCTCATCCTTCCATTCCCGAAGGAGAGGTAATCGCAGTGGCTCCCTGGTTTGCAGAGAGTATTTCTGTGAAGAGGCCTGTACGGTTGCTGGTTTCATCCGGCTGGACTGGGGTACCTGTTCTTACAGGGCTCATGGTCGCTGAAGCGGAAAGCATTCTTACAGGCAGAAGGCTTGTTATGGAGGTAATCGAAGAGCGGTCCGTGAGTGACATTCTGAAGGAAGGTACAATTCTTGAACAGTTCCCGCCCTCAGGTGAGAACTACAGGCAGGGCGACACAATTTCGGTGGTTACAGGGGCAATTGGCGGGGGAGGCTGGGGAGAATGGTAGCTGGCAGAACCATTGTTGCACCGTCTCTTCTGGGCTGCAATCACGGAGAGCTGGCCGGTGCAGCAGCAGACCTTGAGCATAGTGGTGCCGACTGGATTCACCTCGATGTAATGGACGGTGTGTTTGTGCCCGTTCTTACATTCGGGGCCGGAGTCGCCAAGTCCATATGTTCCCGTGTTTCCATTCCTGTAGACGCTCATCTTATGGTTGATAGACCTGCTGTTCTTGTGGAAGCATTTGCTGCCGCGGGTTGTCGGTACATAACAATACACTCGGAGAGTTCTGAAAAACACATACACAGGGTGCTTGGTAAGATTCGCGACCTGGGGTGTCTGGCCGGTCTGGCTCTCAACCCGGCCACACCGCCGAACATGATTCCATGGGTGGCCCGGCAGCTTGATCTGGTGCTGATAATGACGGTTAATCCCGGCTACAGCGGTCAAAAACATATTTCTGTTATGAATGAGAAAATTCGTACGGTACGAAGGATGCTGAATGAGGCCGGGCGCGGCGATGTACTCATCTCTGTTGACGGCGGGGTTAATTCTTCAAATGCCGGAACTCTTGTGAGCGCCGGTGCGTCTGTTCTGGTAAGCGGGTCATACATTACCTCATCTTCAGACCGTGCACAGGCTATTGAATCTTTGAAGGTGTAATATGAAAGCAAAAATCCCGGTATTGTTGACCGCAGCACTTCTTGCAGTTGCATGCGGAACTACTGTTTCTAGCCTTGATGAAATCGAGAACAGATTAAACAGAAGCAAATGCAGAATGAACCGAGAAAATCTGGTTTTTGTTATTCAGGGCCTCGAGTATGAAATGGACACCATTTTCACTGCAATTCCATGTGACCTTATCGATGATTCTCTGTTGGTCTGTTCTGTAGACAGTTCGCTGTACACAATGATCACAGACGGAAACGACCGAAAAATCAGGTGTTCTTTCTGCCGCGATGACTCGTCTTTTTAGTCCGGGTTTGACTGCTCTCATAGTTTCGTTATAATTGCTTGACTTTGTAGGGGGGGTCGTGTACCCTGCTGAGGTAGTGTAACGGCACGGAACGGCTAATTAATGCAGCGTGGAGCGTTTATAATTGTTCGATAAGCTTTCGGATAGACTTGGCCAGACTTTCAGGAATCTCTCCGGCCGGGGGGTTCTTACCGAAAATAATATCAGTGATGCCATGAGGGAGATCCGCAGGGCTCTTCTTGAAGCGGATGTAAACTTCAAAGTTGCAAAGAAGTTTGTAAGTGAAGTTACAGAGATGGCAACCGGCGAGAAGGTTCTAAAAAGTCTGACGCCTGGTCAGCAGATTGTTAAAATTGTAAATGACCGGATAGTAGCGCTTCTTGGAACCACTGCAGAGAAGCTGAGTTTTTCCGGCAAGCCGCCTCATGTTATTCTTCTTCTGGGTCTTCAGGGATCAGGTAAAACGACCACTGCCGCCAGGCTTGCCTACCTGCTTCAGAAGAAGCAGAACCGCAGATGCATGGTGGTTGCAGCAGATCTCCAGAGACCTGCAGCAATCGATCAGCTTGAGGTCATGGCTGGAAAAGCCGGTGCTTTGTTCTACTGTGATAGGAATCTGAAAGACCCGGCTGAGGTTGTAAAAGATGCCATACATCAGGCATCACTGCAGTACAGCGATGTGGTAATAGTAGACACAGCGGGTCGGCTTCATGTTGATGATGATCTTATGGATGAGCTGAAGAGGGTGAAGTCAGTTGCGCGCCCTGACGAATCACTTCTTGTTCTCGATGGTCTTTCCGGTCAGGATGCGGTGAATGTTGCGCTTGAGTTTGACGAGAGAATCGGATTTACCGGAGCGGTACTCACAAAAATGGATGGAGATTCCCGGGGAGGGGCTGCTCTCTCCTTCAGAGCGGTTACAGGAAAGCCCATAAAATTTGCAGGTATTGGTGAGAGCGTTAGGGGGCTTGAAGAGTTTGATCCCTCCAGGGTTGCAGGCAGAATTCTTGGCATGGGTGACATTGTGGGGCTTGCCGAGAAAGCCCAGGAGATGTTTGACGAGAAGGAAGCATTGAAGCTTCAGAAGAAGATAAGAAGCAATTCGTTTAACCTTGAAGATTTCAGGAAAGAGCTTACCAAAATAAAGAAAATGGGTTCGCTCAGTGAAATAATGGCTATGCTTCCAAAGGGTATGAGACCGGCTGCAGCCGATATTGATTCATCCAAGTTTACGCAGATGGAATCTCTTATTAACTCCATGACTGCAAAAGAGAGGCTACGCCCTGAAATAATCAACGGAAGCCGAAGAAAGCGGATTGCAAGAGGCAGCGGCAGAACTGTGAATGATGTTAACAGGCTGTTGAAGGAATTCAGAGCTATGAAGAAGATGATGAAACAAATGCGCAGTGCAAGAGGGATGGCATCGATGTTTCGCTAAGGCGAGACTTCGTATTCGCTAAGGCGAGACTTCGTATTCGCTAGGGCGGAAACCGTACCGAACTGTGTAAAACAATGGAGGTGACGATTGGTAAAGATCAGGCTTAGAAGAATGGGGAGCGCTAAAACCCCGTTCTACAGAATAGTGGCTGCAGACTCAAGAAGAGCGGTCAGTGGTAGTTTCATAGAAATTCTTGGTTACTACGACCCTCTTCGCAAGCCACTTGAGATGAAGGTTGACGAGGGCAAGGTTTTCAAATGGCTGGGCAACGGAGCACAGCTTTCAGATACCATGCGCAGTCTGCTTCGCAAAAGCGGTACGATGGCAAAATGGAATCGTAAACTGCAGGGGGAAGACGTTCTTCCCGAGACAGTATTCATCAAAGGTGAGAGCAGAAACTCATAGAGTTTGGTGCTTTGCCTGCTAACTTCTAATACCGGAGGATGACATGAGAGAACTCGTTGAACACATGGCCCGCACCCTGGTTGAGAACCCGGATGGTGTTTCCGTCGAGGAGACCACCCAGGAAGACATGACCGTTTACGAGCTCAGAGTTGATGAAGCCGATCTGGGCCGCGTAATCGGCAAGGAAGGAAGAATTGCAAAAGCCATGAGAATGATAATTCGTTCGGCTGCTGCAAGAAACGGCCAGAAGGCCACAATAGAAATAATGGACTAGAGGACTGATGGCGAAAACGGTATTCTACGGATTCATCGAGAGAACCCACGGTCTTCGTGGAAGGATGATTCTTAAACTCTTTGTGTTTGGTCCTGCAGTTCCCCTTGAAGAAGGAACGGTTTTGTACGCTGGAGACCGTACTCTTACGGTAACCAGATCAAGAAAGCGTGACAACGAGCGTGTTACAGTTGACTGCAGGGAAGTATGGACAAAGCAGCAGGCAGCAGAACTCACAGGGGAATCTGTTGAAGTTGGAATCGACTCGGTGCTTAAGTCGGGTTTTCCTCTTCCTGTGTACGGATTCTCAGAGTTTACCATTGTTTCCCGGGGAGAGAAGTTTCCCGTCGAAGAGGTAGAATACAACAGCTCCAACCCCCAGTTGATAGTCAGAGGAGTGGGAGGGCTGTTTCCCGTTCCGCTGGCACTTGCCCTTACCGGGCAGGTTGATTCGGCAGAAAGAACCATTGTGGTTGATCTGCCTGAAGGGCTGGAGGAGATATAGAACCTGCCTTGAAGGTGGCCGTAGCCACTGTGTTCCCTGATCTGTTCTCTGCATTCCTGAAAACAGGTGTGATAGGAAGAGGGCTGGAGAAGGGTGTTGCTGCAGTTGAGGTGCACAACATAAGAATGCACCCGGTGGATGCAAGAGGCTCAGTGGATGACTACCAGTTCGGAGGCGGAGCCGGAATGGTTCTGAGACCGGAACCGCTTTTCGAGACCTTCGAGGATATACCCTGGAGGCAAGGTTCAAGGGTTGCGCTGATGACCCCGCAGGGCAGGCAGCTGGATACAGAATATGCCAGAGAACTTTCAGAATGCGGAAAACTTATCGTTTTCTGCGGAAGGTACGGAGGGGTTGATGCAAGGTTCCGCCATGAGGTGGTTACCGACGAGATTTGTATTGGTGATGCGGTTGTATCAGGAGGAGAGATACCGGCTATGTATCTCATGGAAGCGGTTTTTAGATGGCTTCCAGGGATGCTGGGCAGGCTGGAGTCGGCCCGCAGCGACAGTTTTGCAACAGGCCTGCTGGATTATCCACGGTACACCCGCCCTGCAGAGTACAGGGGAATGAATGTTCCACCGGAACTTCTGTCAGGTAACCATGCGTTGATAACGAACTGGCGGTTCAGGGCTGCTCTGGAAAGAACAGAGGAAGTAAGGCCTGAAATGCTGGTAAACACAGATGTGAAAGAGACAGAAAAACGGTTTGCGCAAATAATGAAACAGGCAGACCGCACAAAGGAGCAGGACAATGGATGAACTGCTGAGAAGTGTAAGTCAGGGGCAGATCAAAACAGATGTTCCGGATTTTCGAACGGGTGACACCGTTCGTGTTCACTATCAGGTGATCGAGGGCGACAAGGTCAGGGTACAGATATTCGAAGGTACAGTGATTGCCCGCAGAGGCGGCGGAATTGATGAAACCTTTATGGTAAGAAAGATTTCAGGTGGCGTGGGTGTAGAGAGGGTTTTTCCCCTTAACTCTCCGCGTATAGCTAAAATTGAAATTACCCGACACGGAAAAGTGCGCAGAAGCAAGCTGTTCTACCTCAGAAAGAAAACAGGCCGGGCAGCAAGAATCAGAGAGCGCAGAGTGTTCAAAAAGTAAAGTGTCTGAACGCTTTCTTTTTGATCAGCATTACAGGCTGGAGTACGGTGTTATTGCCGGTCTGGATGAAGCGGGAAGGGGGCCTGTAGCGGGCCCTCTTGTTGCGTGTGCTATTGTAATGCACGATGATTTTGATAACGAAATTCTCAACGACAGCAAGAAACTCACCGACAGAGTTCGGAGACAGCTGAAACCGGTTATAGAAAGCTCAGCCCGACAGATATCGGTTGGTGTTGTTTCTTCGGAGGAGATAGACCGTAACCGTATGGCCTGGGCGGTAAGAACCTCTTTCAGGCGGGCAATGGCGCCTTTGATTAAGCATACAGACATGTTTCTTGTGGACGGGAACAGTGTATCGGGTCTTGATGTACCTGTCAGGTTTCTGGTAAGGGGTGATTCGAAAAGTCTTTCAATTGCCGCTGCAAGTGTGATCGCAAAGGTTACCAGAGATGACATGATGGTTGAAGCTCACCGCATCTATCCCCAGTATGGGTTTGACAGGCACAAAGGTTATGGAACAGCGGAACACCTGAAAGTTATCAGGGAGATAGGTCCATGCCCTGCTCACAGAATGTCATTCGCCCCGCTGAGCAGATGGTATCAAACCGGTCAGATGTCACTTTTTCCTTTGAAACTGCCGGATACGGGAAAAGCAGCGGAGCAGAGAGCAGCGCGGTTTTACAGAAATCTTGATTTTACCGTGCTGGAGAGAAACTGGTTTTCCTCATCTGGAGAAATAGATCTGATTCTGAAAAAAAATGATACTGTTTATTTTGTTGAGGTAAAATCAAGTCTCACAGGCAGAGAAAAACAGGCTCTTCAGAAAATAGATGCTGCCAAACTCGCAAGAATACGAAATGCTGCTGAGGAATGGATGACTGCAACGGGGTACGCTGGTGAATGCACCCTTGAGGCAATTCTCGTCACAGCAGATTCTGCAGAAAGAATTCCCCTGCACTGAAGTTGGTTTGCCATTGACTTTTTACGGGATTGAGGTTAATTTGCCATCCGTTCAACTTAGTATTACTATCAAAAGGAGATCAGAATGAGCAAATGGCTCGTAACCGGAGGCTCCGGTTTTCTTGGTATTAACCTCATACGCACCCTTGTTGAAAAGGGGCATGAGGTAGTTTCCATTGATATTGCCCCATTTACCTATCCAGATACGGCAGATCGTATTGATCACCGCATTGTAGACATAAGAGACAGGAAAGCTGTAGACGAGTGTATGTCGCAGGGGGTGGATGTGTTTATGCATGGTGCTGCTGCTCTTCCCCTTTACAAAAAGTCAGACATTCTTTCAACCAACATAGACGGTACCCGCAACGTGCTTGAATCTGCAGAAAAGTACGGTGTAAACAGGGGTATATACATCTCTTCAACTGCTGTATACGGTATTCCGGAAAAGCATCCTCTGTATGAAGATGATCCTCTTGTGGGTGTAGGGCCCTACGGATACACCAAGATAGAGGCCGAGAAAATGGTAAAGCAGTTTAGGGAAAAGGAAATGACAATTACCACAATGAGACCGAAGTCATTTGTCGGGCCGGAAAGGCTTGGTGTCTTTGCCATTTTCTACCAGTGGGCCTCAGAAGGCAGAAGTTTTCCCATGATAGGCAGAGGCGAGAATCTGTATCAGCTTCTGCACGTTGAAGATCTTTGCAACTCAATTATTATTGCAGCAGAGCACAGCGATACTCAGGCTGTCAATACAGAGTTCAACATCGGCGCGAAGGAATTTTCTACCATGCGGGAAGACTACCAGGTTGTGCTTGACAAAGCAGGTTTTAACAGAAAGATCAAGAAGTCTCCGGCTAACCTTGTTATCTTTGCCCTCGAGCTGCTGGACATGCTCAATCTCTCTCCACTGTATCCCTGGGTTTACAAAACAGCCACAAAGGATTCTTTTGTAGCCATAGAAAAAGCCGAGAAGCTTCTGGGGTTTACTCCAAAGTACTCCAACAAACAGGCACTTCTCAGAAATTATCAGTGGTATCTCGACAACAGGGAATCGTTTGAAAAGTCTGATGGAGTAACCCACAGAGCTCCATGGAGTCAGGGTGTTCTGGGTCTTGCCAGGCATTTTTTCTAGGTCGGCTGAAATCAGTTTGTTGACTTACTGAGGGCACAGGCTTATTCATGTTTCTTCCCGTACAAGAGGAGTGTACTGTGAATAAGCTGTTCCTGTTTGTTTCTGCTGTTGTTCTTCTACTTGCCTGTGGAGGGGCAGGAGAACATGTAGCAGAGAGTAGTGATACCCTGGTAACAGATGAGGCTGAAACCGTTGAAGAGGAAACTGTTTTTTATCCGGCTGGAACTCTTGATCCCATGGTTGTTACTGCAGAAGAGCCTGTTGCTGCCGGAGACCTGTATACAGCATTCTATGCCTGGAATGGTAAGACGGTTGTTTTGCAGGGTTATCCGTTCGTTTTCTACGGAGACAGCATGACCATAGAGGATGAACTTGAGTTGGTAGTTGCTGCAGAAGACCGCGAGGTGTTGGCTTCAGTGGCATTTGCCGACCCTGTGAATATTACAGTATCTGCAGATGAACCTGTTACTGTTTCGGGCATCGTTGAATACAGCTGGACAGGTGAAATTGAGCTTGTAGACGGAGCTGTTGTTCCTGATGCCCCGCCTGCAGTTGAAATGCAATTAAGCCCGTACACCTGCGATGGCGTAACACCCGTTGCTGTTCAGAACTTCTTTGATGCTTTCAATGTGTGGGTTGGTAAAGAAGTTACCGTAAGAGGTTACTATGTTTCCACCACTACATCGGTTCTCTCTTCGGGAAATGTTGTAAGGGTTGACCTAGCAGACGGTGTATCCGGTTCAAAGTGTGTTGCATGTGAGATGGGTGAAGAAATCTCTCAACCCAGCGGAACCGCAATGCTCGAAAGCCGTGACAACACGTTGATTCGCGGTATCATTACCGGAGAGTCTTTCAACATGGTGGGCCTTGAGGGCTGCGAGCTGATCAACAGGTAGCATCTGTTACACTGGCTGGTCTGTTTTTCAGGAGATAAGCGTTTCGTACTGTTTCAGGTATCTGTTCATACCGGTTTTTCTAAGAAGCACCTGTACAACAAAAAAAGCAGTCAGCGCTGTAAGCCCACCTGCGAAAACATCTATCAGGTAGTGATGGTTACCGTAGATTGCCCCGAACCACATACACAGAGTAACAAGCAGAAAAGCAGCTGTAACAGCGGGTTTTTTAAGCTGGAAACTTGCCAGGAAAGCAGTAAACGGGTTTGCCGCGTGAAGAGAAGGAACAGCGGCAAAGATGTTGGCGTTGCCTTTGTAGAATGTTTCAAACACTGGGAACCCTACAAGCCTGTCGAAATTACCCAGCCGTGCGGCTATACACGGCGTGTGCGGATGAAATTCAAACCCGCAGGTTGATACATACCAGGGTGGAGCTGCCGGATACAGGTAGTAAATGAAAAACCCTATGAGATTTGAAATCACAAAAAGAAAAGCCATATTGATGTATAAATCCCTGCGTCTTGTGAAGTAGAGATACATAGAGAAGCCAAGAGGTACCGGTACCCAGGATATATACGCAATACCGGAAACAAGATCGTACAGAGTATGCTGGTGAAACCCGAAATATTCGTTCAGAGTCAGACGGTTTCCGTTGAAGAAAACACCGAAGAGATGCTTCTCGTGAAGATACAGATCTTGTATGTGAACGGTGTTGAATGTGTAGTTCGGAAATGATCGAAGTGAATCGTAAATAGTTATGTACACAATGAACGGTACCATGGCAAAAAAGAATTTCCTGGTACTTTGGTTGTAGAAATACAGAAAAGCGAAGAAGACGAAGCTGATAAGATGATCAGGGCGAACCTCAACTTTGAAGTACATCCATGAAAAATACAGAACAGAGGCAATAGCTGCTCCTATAAATTGCTTGTTTGTGGTTTTCATTTTCGATTGTGTTCCTGTAGATACCAAGAAACAGTTTTGCTTACTGCTTCCTCAAAACTTGTTCCGGGTTCAAATCCCAGAATACTTTCTGCTTTTTTTATTAAAAAATGATAGTTCGTTCCCGCATTGTATATCCGGTATTTTGTAACCAGAGGAGGGTGCTTTACCTGTGCCAGTTTGTAGAGATTTTCAGCAAAGAAGGCTGCAGCAAGACCTGCGCTCAGTGGAATACTTAGCCGGGGGCTGCGGACACCCAGTTTATCAGCAATTGTTTCTGTGAATTGTTTCCAGGTTATCTGCAGACCGTCTGTAACAATGAATACCTCACCTGCGGCCTCTTTTGCAAATGCAGCCAGATAAACGCCATCGACAAGATTACCTACGTATGTCGGGCATGTAAAACTTTTCCCGCCGTTTACATAGGCTATTCTTCCGCTTACCATACCGTCTATGTACTTCTCGGTGAAGGTGTGGTCACCGGGGCCAAACACATTTCCCGGCCTTACCGCAGTTACCTCAGTACCGGTGCGCTTTGCGAATTCAAACAGCCAGTCTTCCGCCTCAAGCTTGGAAATGCTGTAGTTGAAAATCGGATTTAACGGGTCGTTTTCGCACACAGGGGCAGTGTGATTAAACCCGTGAACAGCAGTTGTACTCATGTACACAATACGGCGAACTCCGCACTCCATAGCAACCTCAGCAACATTTCTTGTGCCTTTAACATTTACATGCCTGAATGTTGCCAGAGAGCCCCAGTCCGAAGCAAGTCCGGCGTTGTGGATAAGGATGTCTGTGTTGCCAAGAGCTTTTGCAAGACTGCTGTGGTCGGTGATATCGCCGTACACAAGTGTCAGGTTCATACTGCTTATCAGACTTAGATCTGAAGTGGTTCTAACAAGGCCGGAAACCTCATGACCCGCACTGATAAACTTCCGAACAAGATGTGATCCTATGAATCCATTTGCACCGGTAACAAGTACTCTCGACATCCCTCACCCCTGATAGATTACAAAAATATCCGTAAATATACCAAGGGCGGCATGTATGAGTACAACAATCCACAGGTTTTTTGTTCGGATCGCGATAATTCCGAACAGAATGCCGAAGGGGATGGAGCCCAGTATCTCGGGTGCTGGCTTTCCTATGTGAACAAGGCACGATGAAATGGTTTGTATCAGTATTGCCGCAGTTGTTCCGAACCTGTCTTTCAGACCAAACAGCAGAAATCCCCTGAAAAAGAACTCCCATGGCAGGTAGTACAGGAAAAACAGCCCGAGGAAGTACACAGGCATAAGATGCTGATTATGCAGGAGAACCCTGGGAAGTGGATACTCTGCCACAACCGACTGAAGTGATGAAGCATGATAAGCCGACGGTACAACCAGTACTGCCACAGCAAGAAAAGCCCACAGCAGGTTCTTCCACGATACACAGAGAGACAGCAGTGATTTCAGAACTGCTGCCTTTTTAAAAGACACAGAGATCACAAGAGGAACAACCAGCATCAAGAGGAAGAAAGAAAAATACTCTAGCAGGTAGGCGTAAACATCACCTTGAACCGTGCTGTGCAGCCCCGGAAAGTAAACCATAAAGTTCTGCGCCTCGGCAAAGTACCGGTAAACAGTAAGAAGCACCGGCGCACTCAGCAGCAGGAGGTAGTGATATGTATCTGCTCTGTTGTATCCGATACTTTGCAGAATACCTTTGTTTTCTGGCCTTGTCATATCGCCTTTCCGTTGCATTTTAGGGCCATGCGTACGGCAGATCGTGTATGAGAAAGTATTCCGACTAACCTGTTACTGAACACGCTTCCCAATAGAAGCCTCCATTCTTAGCAGCAGCACTTTAGAGTTATAATAGCTTAATTCTGTGATGAAAAGAAAGCAATCCCAAAGAGGTAATGATGTTGGAGCTCGTGAACAAGGTAAAAGAAAACCTGGAAGCGGTTTACTCTGAAATTGCCGATGCGGCAGCAGAGTGTGGCAGGGATCCGGGGGAGATAACTGTTATGGCCGTTACCAAAACACATCCTGCGGAGTACATAGAAGCTGCCGTGGAGTGCGGTATTCGCCATATTGGAGAGAACAGGGTGTCTGAAGGCGGCAGGAAAATCAAGCAGCTGGGTAAAGACTATGCTGTCTTTCACGCTATAGGTGTTTTGCACAGGAAGGAAGTTCGTCAGGCTCTGAGAGACTTTCACTGGCTTGATGCTGTAGACAAAACGGCCATTATAGAGGAAATAGCCCGCAGAAAAGCATCCCCTCATTTTCTGCTTGAGGTGAACACTTCCGGCGAAGAGTCAAAAATGGGTTTTCCGCCAGATGTTGTTCTTCTGGAAAGTGTTCTTGGAAGGGCTCTTGAACTTGAGCTTCCTGTTCAGGGGTTCCTTACAGTGGGTCCTCTTTGCAGAGACATGTCAGGCCAGAGAAAAGCATTTGAAAGCCTGAGAGTTCTCCGCGACTCACTTGAAACCCGTCTGAGTATTTCTCTTCCCGAGCTGTCCATGGGTATGAGTGATGATTTTGCTCTGGCAGTGAAAGAGGGAGCAACTACAGTGCGTCTTGGAAGAAGGCTTTTCGGGTACAGAAAGACATGTCAGATTAATCTGTAACCGCCGGGAGTTTGCAATCGATGATTATTTTGCGATATTTGGGCAATGCCAGGAGTACTTGGTACCACTATTCAGGAAATGGGGGAGGTTGTGCGTGTAACTCCGCTTGACATAAGAAGACAGAGATTTCGCAAAGGTATGAGAGGCTACGATCCCGGAGAGGTTGATGCATTTCTTGAGATGCTTGCCGACGCATGGGAGGATGTAGCTGAAAACACTCTTATCGAGGCAAAAGAGCTTGAAGTGTTAAGAGCAAGGGCTAGCGATTTTGATCGTATGGAGGGTGCTGTTCGTGAGGTACTTGTGGCACAGCAGAGAAGTGCTGATGTTGCCCGGGAAGAAGCGAATCGCGAAGCTGATCTGATCATAAGGGATGCCGAGCTGAAGGCTCAAAAAATGCTCGACGAGGCAAGAAATCGCGTTCAGATACTCACTGAAGCAATACGGGAGCTTCAAGACAGAAGGATGGAAATCCTTCTTAAAATGAACTCCTTCATCGATACCCAGAAGGGTATTGTGGCCATGGAGGAAACTCGCATCAAAGCAGAGATTATCCCGGCAGAAGAAAGGCTTCCAGGTGAAGAAGACGGCGACATGCCGTTGTTACAGCTTTCAGAGTTGTAAACAGCTTCAGCTGTTGTGTTTTAAGTATTAATGCATTACACCGGGGAACTTGCAATGTGCAACCGGGTACAACCAGCATAGTTGGGGGCTTGTTTTTTTGCGGTGTTTTCGGGTAACTCTGAAGTGGCCAGGGTTGCTCGCGGAACAGCTCTTATAGCTGCAACCGGAGGATAGATGTTTTCAGCAATAGTTACCGCTGCGCTTTTGTTTCAGCTGAACAGTTCTGTTGTGTCTGATGATTTGATCTGGTCTGTTGATGAAGTTA
>CAZRXU010000050.1:0-17648 GCA_964604135.1 uncultured bacterium
GATGTTCCAGTGTGATACTGTCTTCGGTGGTAACCAGCAGGCTCTCCATCATGTTCTTCAACTGACGAACATTACCCGGCCACCGGTAGGTTTTAAGCCTTTCAATAACTTCAGGGTCAACCTCCGGCATGGAAAGCCCGAATTTTTCAGCAGCCTGCCTGAGCAGAGACATGGCAAGAAGAGGAATATCACTCTTCCTGGATCTTAGAGGGGGTATATCAAGTTCTATTACCTTGATGCGGTAATACAGATCTTCCCTGAATGTACCCTGCTCCACCATTTTTGCCAGGTCACGGTTTGTTGCGGCAATCAATCTTACATCCACGGAAACTTCCGAGTTGCCACCAAGCCTTGTTATCTTTTCCTCCTCCAGCACCCGAAGAAGTTTCGCCTGGATTGAAAGAGGCATATCTCCGATCTCATCAAGAAGCAGAGTACCACCATCGGCAGCCTCGAATTTCCCCTCTCTTCTGGCATCAGCACCTGTAAAAGCTCCTCTTTCGTTACCGAACAACTCACTTTCCAGAAGCGACTCGGGAATTGCAGCGCAGTTGATGGCGATGTAATTACCCCTTCTGCGACTCATGATATGAATTTCCCGGGCAAGTACATCTTTCCCGGTACCGCTCTCACCGGACAGAAGGACTGTAACTTTCACCGGGGCAACCCTGGATGCCTTTTTCATAAGGTCAGACATTGCTCTGCTCCGGTAAAGCATACGACTGTTCTGCTGCGGTGTTTCAAAACCATTCTTCATCTGACCAGTTCTTCTGCCGCGTATTGTTGATGATCGGGTAAATGCACTCTGCAGAGCGTTCTTCAATGCAACCGTATCAGAAGGGTCAAGCAGAATATCAACAACTCCCGCTCTCATCCAGGCTATTGCCTCACATGCAGTGATGTTTTTCCCGTAGATCACAACGCTGGAGTTAACATTGGCCCTGGAAAGCGATTCAAGAAAGGTATCCATGTACAAATCCGTAAGCTCAGAACTGGCAACAATAACGTTAACCGACCGTGATTTTACCCTTCGCAGCGCAGACCTGGCACTGTTTTCAATGGTACAGTTATACCCGACAGAGGAAACAGCAGCTCGCATGCCGGATGCTCTGAAATTATCCGCATCCACAAACAAAACTGTTCCCCGCCCAAGAATTGTTGCCATTCAGCTCTTTTCTTCTATTGCTTGTTTCTTAACAAAGAGATACGGCGGCATTGCAAGGGCATCTATTCCTGTTCCATAATAGCATCGCACAGCATCAACAGGTGTGTTTACTATAGGCTCTCCCCTGATGTTGAACGAGGTATTCAGCACAACGGATACCCCTGTAATTTTACCGAACTCCTTGATTATATCGTAGTAAAACGGGTTCTCCTCGCGTGTAACTGTCTGCACCCTCGCGGTATTATCAACATGGGTTACAGCAGGAATAACATCAGCCATACCTTCAACCACATCGTAGGTTTTTATCATATGGGAAGATTTCTTACAACCAGAAAAGTACTTTACAGCCTCTTCCTGAATGCATGCTGGAGCAAATGGCCTGAACCCCTCGCGGTGTTTCACCACGCTGTTGACTATATCTTTCATTTCAGCTCTTCTTGGGTCTGCCAGAATAGACCTGTTGCCCAGAGCACGGGGACCAAACTCTGCTCTTCCCTGATACACGGCAACAACCATTCCATCAGCTATCATCTGTGCTACTTTAACGGAAAGGTTTTTCGGCCTCTCCGGAGAAAGTTTGGCCATCTGTATGTCTTTGGCAATTTCTTCCCGGGAAAATCCGCTGCCTGTGTACATTGTTTTCAGCTTCCCGGGCAATACATCCGGTGAAACGATCCGGTGCAGTGCCACTGCAGCACCAACTGAAGTTCCTGCATCATTCGATGCGGGAAATGGACATATCTCTTTAAATCCGCTTTCACGCTCGAACAGCCCGTTCATAACGCAGTTAAGAGCCACGCCTCCGGATATCATCAAAAGATCGTGGTCTGTACGCTTCCTAAGATACCGAACAACTGCCAACCCGGCCTCTTCCAGCGCTCTCTGAGCACTGGCAGCAATGTTCTGATGCATCTGCCCCGGTTCACCTGATCCTGGTTCTCTGGGCTCGCCCAGAACTGACAGAACTTCAGGTCTGAATACCGCATGGTGTACCCCCATGGAAACATCAAGCATTTTGGGATTAACCCTGAACCTGCCGTTTTCAGCACTGATTATTTCTCTGAATAAGTCGATGTAAACAGGTTTTCCGTAGCTTGAAAGCCCCATAACCTTGTACTCATCATTGTCGGGGGTAAAACCGAGGTATCTTGTAACTGCAGAGTAGAACAACCCGGGAGAACTGGGCAGGTGTGTTCTTGTGTATTCGGTAAGAACTCCGTCTGTGATCTCTCCCACAAGACTGGAATGCTTTTCTCCGGCCCCGTCCATGGTAAGCACAGCACCGCTTCTGCACCCTGCTCCAAACCAGGCAGACCATGCATGAGCTCTGTGATGATCTACAAAATGAAATTCCGGTGAAAATGAATCTCCCAGGTGCTCCTTCATTGTTGAAGAAATTGAAGTCATCTTCATGGAACCAGCAAGCTGTCCGAGAAAAAACTTGAACGCACCCTTCCTGCTCAGGTAACCAGGAAAAGCTCTGAATGTTTCTTGTCGTATTCTGGACGGCTTCATGTAGTAGGCAACATGATCGATATCTGATGGTTTCAAACCCGCCTGATTCAGAAGAAAGTTAATGGCATTTTCCGGATAGCCAGCATCATGCTTCAACCTGGAGAATCTTTCTTCTTCGCTTGCTCCAACAAGCACTCCATCAACAAGAAGCGCAGCAGCAGCGTCATGTTTAAAACAATTCACACCAAGAATAGCAGTCATCAATTATCCCGTCTGTTGCGCCGGAAAAGCTCACGGAAAGCCTTTCGGCAATACGACGCAGTGTACCTGATATCATTTCGAGGTAAAGCCGGATGAACAATTCCTGCTGCAAGCCGGTACACCTGCAACAACCCCATAAACAGTCTGAACAGCGCCGAAGAGCCTGTATACCCGTGCTTCCGGAGAAACTTAAGCTTTGCTTGAATATACTTCAGGTAGGTTTCTCTACCAAATTTTTTTCTAGCCGATGCCCCTTCCACATGAATAACCTCCGCCGATGGAATGAACACGGATCTGTAGCCCTGTAAAAACAATCGGTACTGAAGTTCTGTTTCCTCATGGTAGAAGAAAAACTCTTCATCGAAACCACCGGCAGCAAGAAAAACGCTCCTTCTGAAAACCATAACCGCCCCTACAAGCCAGTCAACCTCCTGCTGTTCTATGTGAGGTTTTTTCACAGCCGGGTTCCTGCCTGGCAGAGGAAAGTGCTCTGCAAACAGGTTTCCGGGAAACGGAAAATCCCGAAGAGACGGCTGCAGGGTTCCATCCGGCCACAATAACTTCGGGCCTATAATTCCCGCGTTAGGGTAGTATTCCGCAGCTTTTAGCAAGATCTGAAGGCTTCCAGGCAGAAACACTGTGTCTGAATTAGCCAGAACTACTACTTCAGCATCCACGCTCTGAATGGCTTTGTTGGCCCCTGCCGCAAAACCAAGATTGTGTGGTGATTTGATAAGTGAAAACCAGCTTGAGCTTTCCCACCTGCTGGCAACAGCTCTCTCCGACCCGTCGGTGGAACCATTATCAAAAACTATCAATCTGCCGTGAAGTTTCTCAACTGAATCCGCCAAAGACTCGACCATGGCGGGAAGAACTTCCAGACCATTCCAATTAAGGGTGATAACAGCAAAACTGCTCAGTTTACTCTCCCATCATTTCACGGCAAAGATCTACTCTCTGCTGGAAACGAATAATGTCTTCTCCGTCAAGGGTTCTGCGGTGATTACTAAAATACAGGTAAGGATCAATAGCGTAACCATCCGGTCCGTTGATCTGGTAGTGAAGATGCGGAGCAGTTGAAATACCGGAATTACCAATTGTTCCTATCTGCTCTCCCGGGTCAATAACCGCGCCGGGAACAACCGATGAGGCAATAGAGTTAAGGTGAAGAAATATCTCGGAATAACCTCCGAAACCTATCTCAATGCAATTTCCATTGTAAGATGTGTTCCAGTTTGTACGAACAACACTGCCGCCTGTTACAGAAAAAACCGGCGTGCCCTCAGGTGCTTTGTAGTCCACACCCTGATGTATGTGATTACCTCTGGGCTCTCCAAAAACACTGGTGATCTCTTCAAATGTTCTCACCGGCATCCTGTCGAGAAGTTTAACCAGCTCAGAGCCGTCCGGTTTCCACACAGACGGCCAGTTGTCACCTGTCTTTGTGAACAGATAACCGGAAAACCCTTGATTTGCTGAACCGCTTACTGGAACGTACTCGAATGCGACAACCATGTTCTCGCGTCGGCGTTGTTCGGTGGTGTAAAGAATTTTCACAGAATCGCCTGCGATGAAACCCCGCCAGGGATTCATTTCCCATACAAGATTCCGAACACAGTGAGCTCCCAGAATATCAGACTCTACATCAGCAACTCCCTCAAGACTCTGATACAGAGAACCCTGTATTTCCACTGCCGCAAATCTCCAGAACCTGGTGGAAGTGGTATCTGCAACCAGAAGTGTTTCAGATTCCATTTCAAGTGAATCTGTTTCAGAATACAAACTGTCTTCCGCAGAAACAGAGATGGAATCCCCCCCCGCCGGTATACTTACAGTGTCAGGAGTATTCTCTGTAACCGCAGTATCAACTGCTGTAACAGCAACTGCAGTGTCAACTTGAACACTGTAATCGTCATCGGTAATAAAATAGCTGTCTTCTGGAACAGGCTCCCTTGAACAGCCGGCCATGAGGAAACCCACGGCAACATATTGCCAGAACTTCATTTGACCCCCGTCAGTATATTGACAATCGTCGAAACAGTGTCAATACTATACGCATGAATGGTTCCAGGAGGGGATACAGAGTACTGGTCGTAGATGACGAACCGGAAACTCTTGAGTTTGTTAAAGAGGTTCTAACCTCTAAAGGTTTTCTCTGTGACAGTGCATCAAGCAGCAGACAGGCCCTCAGCAGGCTTCGGGCAAGGTCTTATCACCTGCTTATTACAGACATCAGACTGCCGGATGGTTCCGGTATTGATATCATCAGAATTGCAAGAGAAAAACACCCGTACATGGCAGCAATGGTAATAACAGGATTCGCCTCCATCGAAGGTATCAAAGAGGCAATGGATCTAGGAGCCATGGATTACATCCCAAAACCGTTTTCAATGGAAGAACTGCTTCTGTCGGTGGAGGGGGTGGTTAAAAAGCAGAGGCTTCGAAAGCATTCTTCAGGCAAAGCCCTGATTGTTAGCAGCCCCGAGATGAAAAAAGTTATGAAGCTGGTAGAGAAGGTAAGCATAACAGACAGCACGGTTCTTCTTTCCGGTGAAAGCGGAACAGGCAAGGAGATGATTGCCAGGGCTCTGCACAGAATGAGCAGAAGGTCTGCAGGCCCCTTTATCTCTGTTAACTCAGGCGGCATTCCCGAGGGGCTTCTAGAGAGCGAACTGTTCGGCCATGTGAAAGGGGCTTACACCGGGGCATACTCCACAACAATAGGTCACTTTCAGGCAGCGGAAGGGGGAACCCTGTTCATGGATGAAATAGGCAATATGAGCCAACCCATGCAGGTTAAGCTGCTCCGTGCCCTGCAGGAGAGGGAAATAACACCAGTTGGCTCAACCACATCCATACCTGTAAGCACACGGCTTGTTTCTGCGACAAACAGCAACATCAGAGTAGAGGTCGAAAACGGAACCTTCAGAAGAGATCTGTACTACAGACTGAACGTTTTTGAAATTCGAATTCCGGCACTTCGGGAAAGACCCACAGACATAATACCTCTTGCAGAACACTTTCTAACCGGTATGCGTGGTCCTTTCGGCGGCGAGAAACTCACCGATAAAGCAATCACCGCACTGCTTACCTATTCCTGGCCCGGCAACGTTCGTGAACTCGAAAATGTAATTGAAAGGGCTCTGATTCTTGCGGGAGAAGGGGCAATTAAACTTGAGCATCTTCCAGACTGGATATCCGAGTTCCCAGGAAGTGGTATTCTGCAGACAGAATCCAACGGGATGGTTCACCTTGATATAATTGTTAACTCTCTCGAAAGGCACTATATTCAAAAAGCGCTGGCTTCTTCAGGGGGAATACGGTCGAAGGCAGCCAGAATGCTTGGTCTTAAGAGAACAACTCTTCTGGCCCGAATGAAAAAACTTGGGATCGTTGAGGGGTGGAAAGGATAGCTCGTTTTGGGCGATCTGCCACGTATACTGATTGTCGATGATGATCCTGTTGTGTGTGGTGTTGTCACCCAGACACTGGGGCATATTGGTTACAGTGTTGATGCGGCGCATTCCGGGGAAGAGGTTTCCCGGTTTCTTTCAAGCAAAACCTATCCCATTGTTCTGTGCGACATTCTTCTTCCAGACACAAACGGTCTGGAACTCATGTCTGAAATCAGAGAGTTAAACCCTGACACTTTTGTTATTCTTTTCACAGGGCATGCTTCCGTGGATCTCGCCAAGGAAGCAATAAGGCAGGGCGCGTACGACTTCATAACCAAACCCTTCACAAATGACGAAATACTGGAAGCAGTACAACGGGCTGAACACGAGCAGAGGGTACATTTTTCAACCATCACCTCTGCAGAGCTCAGAATTCTTCACGAACTTACCGTTTCCCGCAAAATGACGAATTTCTCAAAGAAAGCCTCTCTCTCTTATTTCGCAAAAAAAACAGCGGAGAGCTTCGGTGCCGACTCCCTGCGCATTTACCTTCTGAACAAGGCAGAGTCCATGCTGGAAAAGACTGTAGATATTGGTCAGGGATCATTTGCCGATGAAGTTACGTGGTACTTTCTTTCCAGCAGAACCATGCAGTCCGGTGGCGAAATTCTGCTTGACCCCAGCAGCTCAGGTAACACAGACATGGCTGGAACCAGAGCATCGTTCATGGGAACAGTTATCCCCACAGGAGAGAAAAACCTGGGAGTTATCCTGGCAGGAAGAAGCCAGCGGAGAGACAGATTCAAAACACGCGACTTGAAACTGCTCGCTCTGTACGCGGCACAACTGGGAAATCAGCTGCAGAATCTCAAGATGACTGATGACCTTTTGGTGAACAACAAGGAACTTGAAAAAGTGAACCTGGTAACCAGCAAATTCTCTCTGTCTCTTGATGTTCCGGCTGTGATTTCCTCTGTTGCAGATGGTCTGAGAACATTTATTCCGTTTGATGTGGCTGGCTTTTTTGTTTCTCTGGAAAGCGGTACGCCGTACAATTTTGTTCTTATGAACGAGGCAATAGCCAGAGAAAAAGTATTTGCGTCTCTGAAAAGACAGATGAGCGGAAAAATTGGTAAAGCCCTGACATCAGAACTCCTGGCCGATGTTCACTCTGAACTGTTTATAGGTGAAGACATACGGTCATTCGAGAACAACCCGGAGTTCACATTTACAGAGCTCAGCGATTTCGGAAAAATCCACGGATGGCTTGTAATGGGTTCATGGGCAGGCAGAAGCCGTCTGTTTCCATCCTCCAGGTTTATCCCAATACTTCTTCGTCATGCGGCGTCGGCAATCTGCAACGCTCTTCAATACAGAGAAAACCACCGAAACTATCTGGAAACCATCACCGCCATGGCTCAGGCTGTTGATGCCAAAGACAAATACACCAGCGATCACTCCCGGAATGTTACAGCATATACACTTGCCCTTGCAGACAAAATAGGGATTACTCATCAGGCCAGAAAAGATCTCTGGAACGCCGCACTCCTTCACGATATAGGTAAAATTGGTGTTCCAGAGTACATTCTTAACAAACCGGGTAAGCTCACAGACGAAGAGTACGAAATTATTAAAACACATCCGGTTAAAGGCTGCAGTATTCTAAAACCCATAAAGGCTTTTAAGAATCTTCTGCCTGCCATAAGGTCTCACCACGAAAGGTACGATGGCAAAGGATATCCCGACAAGCTTTCCGGAACAAACATCCCCCTGTTCGCCAGGATTCTGGCGGTGGCAGACTCTTTTGATGCCATGACCAGCGACAGAGTTTACCGAAGGTCATCAGGAGTTGAATTTGCTTTGAGGCAACTGAAAGAAAACTCCGGAACGCAGTTCGACCCCGAGCTTGCCCAGGCTTTCATAGAGATTGTAGAAGCCCGGTCATACACCGAAATTCTTCTTACCTACGGTTCTGTGCTCTTCGAGAACCAGCAGGGTCTGCCCTACTGACCGCACTGGTTTATATTCCCTTCTGCAGATTCAATTCAAAGGGAGATTACAATGGCGGAAATTACTGGAATCAGGGCACGGCAGATAATAGATTCGCGGGGAAACCCCACTGTAGAAGCCGATGTATACCTAGAAGACGGCAGTTTTGGAAGAGCTGCCGTTCCAAGCGGAGCATCCACTGGCGAGCACGAAGCAGTTGAACTCCGTGACAACGGCAATGCGTTCATGGGCAAGTCTGTTCTGAATGCTGTAAACAACATACACACAAGAATAGCACCGGAACTGCTGGGTAGAGATGCATCATGCCAGCTCGAAATAGATGCTCTGATGAAAGAGATCGATGGAACAGCCAACAAGGCCAGGCTGGGGGCCAATGCCATTCTAGCGGTATCCATGGCCTGCTCAAGAGCTTCAGCAGACAGCTTAAGAGTACCTCTGTACAGTTATCTGGGGGGGCCGGCAGCCAGAGTTCTTCCAGTTCCCATGATGAATATCATCAATGGCGGAAGACATGCCTCAAACCCCATCGATCTTCAGGAATTCATGATTGTGCCTGCCGGGTTTAAGAGTTTTAGCAGAGCGCTTCAGGCTGGTGTGGAGACCTTCCATACTTTGAAAAAAAATGCCGCCACTTCCGGGATGTCAACAAGCGTAGGAGATGAAGGAGGGCTTGCACCTGACCTTCCCGACAACACTGCGGCGCTGGAATTCATCGTTAAAGCAATAAATGATGCCGGGTACACTCCCGGACAGGATATTTTCATAGCCCTTGATCCTGCTGCCAGTGAATTCTACAAAGACGGGCATTACTTCATGCACGGGGAAGACCCCAGTGGGCTTACTTCTGCACAGATGGTTAACTACTGGGCCAAGCTTGTTGATCAATTCCCCATAGTAAGTATTGAAGACGGCCACGCAGAAGACGACTGGGAAGGCTGGCAGCTGATGATGCAAAAGCTCGGTAAAGCCATTCACATAGTTGGCGACGATGTGTTCGTTACAAATGTGGAAAGGCTGAAAAAAGGCATAGAACTGAATGCCGCAAATGCCATTCTCATCAAGCTTAACCAAATTGGAACAGTTTCAGAGACTCTTGCAACCATCGATATGGCTCACAGAAGCGGAATGAAGGCAGTTGTAAGCCACAGAAGCGGCGAGACGGAAGACACCTTTATATCTGACCTCACCGTGGCCAGAAACACCGGGTTTATAAAAACAGGTTCCGCCTGCCGTACAGACCGCACAGCAAAATACAATCAGCTACTGCGAATTGAGGAAGCACTTGAAGGCAGTGCCGAGTACGCAGGAATGAGTGTTATCAAAGGGTAGTTATGTACAGAAAACTACCGCCTTCAGAGGGCAGGAATACAAGGCTTTTAACTGCGCTGCTTCTGACGGCGGTTTTTCTGGTGACAGGGGCAATACTGCTTCTAAGCAGGAACGGCTTCATAGCAATAACAGACATTCAGGATGATGTGAATAGTGTTGTTGCCGAAAACACACAGCTTGAAACCCGAATTGATTCGTTGAGTACCGTTATCGATCTGCTGGAGAATGACTCTCTTTACATGGAAAAGAGGGTGAGGGAAATACTGGGCTGGGGCCGTGAAGGTGAAACAATTGTAAGATTCATGGAGCCCAGCACTGAATAGAACATCTGTACTGCTTGCCGTATCGGTTCTGCCGGTACTGATACTGCTGATTGTTCTGAAAGGGGAAATCCCCGACCCAGACAGAAACGCACACGATGTATGGGCAAGACAGCTGGTGCACACAGGCAGGCTTGTTATCTCTTCCACAGGTATGGTCGATAACTGGCAGAACTACTACCCCAACACTGTTCCCAAACCACTCGAGCTGGCGCTGGGGTTTATTAGAATACCAGGCGGGGTCTTCTACCATTCACTATTGGTGTTCTTCACCGCCACAATGGTGCTTATCTCTGTTTGGAATTCTACAGGACGGGGGCAATCCGGTCTGGAAGCAGCGCTGTTTCTGGGATTCAATCCTGTTTTTCTGTTTCTGGCAGTAACAGGTAGTTCTGCAATTCTGTTTCTTGGTTCAATGTTTCTGCTTCAGTCAAAGAACAGTTCATCCGCAGGTGCCGTGCTGGCTTCACTGGCTAGGCCGGAGGGATTTATCTACAGCGGATACCACTGCCTTGTTAACAGAAACTGGAAACTGCTCTGTGTTCTAGCTGTTATCGCAGCCGGCTGGCTGTTTCTTCACAGAACAACGTGCGGATCGTATACATGGGCTGCCGATGAAGTTAGATACTCTGTGGCAGCCATGATGTACCCAACGGCAAACTCTTTTACTTTCTTCCCCTGGGCGACTTTGCGCTATGTGCTTGTTATGGGGGCACCAGCAGCCGCTGTAATGCTTCTTTCTTTCAGAAAGTGGAAGCTGCACATCCCCTTCTCTATTAACTTTCTTCTTCTTGCCCTTTCTCTGGCAGTGGGCTCCCTTGTTCTGCCCAGATACATAGACCAGCTGTTTCTTCTTGCAGTTCCTTTCGTTTTCACTGAAATACACAGGCTGTTTAACGGCAGGTCAAGAACCGCTGTTGCTGTTGCCGTTATCCTGTTCCCCTCTTTTCAATGGATATCCACTGTACCGGAAATCAAACAGTACATGAAACTGAGGGACGCCTACGCTTCTTTCGAGCTGCCGGAACATGGGCTGACTGCTGCCAATGAACTTCTTATTCCCGGTTTCTGCCTCAATCTTGAAATAGACGACCCGTCAGAACTGTTTGTTTCTGTAGACAAGGCGGCATGGAGCAATGCAGGCGCATCTTCTCTTTCCGAACTTGGTGTTACAAAAATAGTTATCTTCGGGCAGGGCGTTTATTTCCCTGAACACACAGCCATATGGCTGAAAACTGTAGACAACATCGAGGTGGAGTATTTCAGATAACACAAAGGCAAGAATCGCTTCTTCCGGGAAAAGGGGAGTTACTTTGCTTCTCTCCACAGGTGAAACCGTTAAGGCAAGGGTATCAAGCAATGTTTTCCGTGAATACAAAAACCCTGTGTGCGGTGATGTTGTAAGCGCACAGGATCGTCAAGGTGTTTGGTACGTTGATAAAATAGAAACCAGAAATGGTGTTCTTGAAAGAACTTCTCCTGTGGGAAAGCGACAGGTGTTAGCTGCAAACATAGACCTTGTGGTAGTGGTAGCATCCATAGCAAGCCCACCCCTTCGCAGAGGGTTCATAGACAGAGCTCTTGCCGCAGCAGAATGGAATCATCTTCCCGCTGCACTTGTTCTTAACAAAATTGATCTCAGAGATACTGCAGATGCTGCAGACCTTAGTGTTCTTAAAAGGGTTTACTACAGCCAGGCAGGGTACACTGTGCTGCAAACAAGCACTGTTAACGGAGAGGGAATTGAAAGTTTTAAAAGCCTGATTTCAGGAAAAACCGTTGCCCTCGCGGGGGTATCAGCCGCAGGGAAAACATCGCTTATACAGGCCATACACCCGGATATTAACCTGCGCGTGGGTTCTGTTAACGCAAAAACCACCAAAGGGCGGCACACCACTGTTTCCGCCAGACTCATTCCTCTGGGAAACAGCACTTTTCTTATGGATACCCCGGGCCTGCGGGCATTTTCCGTTGACCATATTCCGAAAGCGGAACTGGGGTACTGTTTTACCGAATTTGAAGGCGCTGGCAGATGCCGTTTCAGAAACTGTCTTCACGAAACTGAGCCAGGGTGTGCTGTTCTGAAAGCCGTCAAAAACGGAACAATCGACAGAGAAAGACACCTGTCATACCTTAAACTCCTTCACGAAGACAACACCTTTTAACACAAGAGAACCGCCTGTTAAGAAAACAGACGGCTCTCTTTTACTGTGAGTTAACAGATAGATGCAATCATCATGGCTTTGATTGTGTGCTTGCGGTTCTCAGCCTCGTCCCACACAACAGAGTTTGAACCTTCGATAACATCAAAGGTTACCTCTTTTCCCTTAACAGCGGGCAGACAGTGCATAAACAGGCATTCCGGGTTGCCTGTAGTATCCATCATCTCCTGGTTTACCTGATAGGGCTGCAGCATCTTGATACGCTCTGCCGCTTTGTCTTCTTCTCCCATGGAAGCCCACACATCGGTGTAGATAACATCAGCACCTTCCACAGCCTCTTTAACCTTGTCGGTTATTGTTATTTCTGAACCGCTTGCCTCAGCAAGGGCTGTTACTGTATCGACAAGCTCTGCCTCGGGCTGAAGACTTTCAGGTGCAAGAATAGTGCAGTTAACACCCATCATTGCCATGCCGATCATAAGACTGTTAGCCATGTTGTTTCTGCCATCGCCTGTGTATACGAAGTTAACACCTTTCAGCTCCCCGATGTTCTCTTCAATGGTCATAAGGTCGGCAAGTATCTGCGTGGGATGGAACTGGTCGGTAAGACCGTTGAACACAGGAACTCCTGAGTACTGATGCAGGGCTTCCACAGTTTCCTGTTTGAAACCACGGAACATGATTGCATCGAACATTCTGCCCAAAACCCTTGCGGTGTCTTCAACAGATTCCTTCACGCCAAGCTGAATATCGGCAGAGCTAAGGAACACAGGGTGACCACCCTCTTCTCCAAAAGCGGTTTCAAAAGCACAGCGTGTACGAGTGGAACGCTTTTCAAACAGCATAGCAAGGGTTTTTCCCTGAAATCTCTGATACACCTGGTATCCAAGTCTTTCCTGCTTCAGGTTGTGGGAAAGATCTAAAAGGTAACGAAGCTCAGCAGGGCTGAGATCAAGAAGCGTAAGAAGGCTTCTTCCTCGGAGATTGAAAGCCATTGCGGACTCCTCTCGAATGAGTTTGTAAAAAATCAGGATCGCCGGAAAATAGCAGTTTAAAACCCATCGTCAATAAAGAAGCCTGAACATGCTATTGCAGAGCACTCCACAGAATGGTGAACCCAAGGTCTCCTTTACTCTGGCAGCACAGGTCATTTGCCAGCACTGTTACTCCGTACCTGGCACCATCGGGCTTAACAACAATCAGATTGATGGCCCTTGTGTTGTCTCTGCCGCTTATCCATCCATAAACAACATTTGATGAACCCAGTGCGCCTTCAATATCTACAGAAAGCGGTGGATTCAATGTCATTCTTCTTACAGCTGTAATATCGAGGTTGTCTGAAACCAATTCAATATAATCAAGACAGTCGTTTACTGTTGTGTAACTTGGTTCAACCTCCGGAGCCCCTTCCCAGTCGAGAGAAACTCCTTCAAACCTTGTGGTTGCATGGGCTGATGAGGTAAGCCAGTCTGAGATATGCTCGACTCCGCCCATGTAGAAAACAATCGACTGCGTGGCTTCCCGTGCACCCTGCTGACCACGTCTTGCGACCTGCCACAGCTGTTCATCCCTGCCCACAAGGCTGTCAAGAGAAAATTCCCCGGAATTGTGTCTGGCAACACAAACCGCGGCGTTAACTATATCTGGAGTGTCAATGTAGAATCTTCTTATTGGGTTTCTTGTAAGGCGTTCCCCTGAATTAAGATCAACAACCCCCAGACCGAACACCGCGCCGGGAAGGTCTAGAACATTGTCCATGGCCGTATCAAGACCGGATGGAAGACCTGCCTGTGTTTCTGTAACAACAGTGTCCGGATTGAGAAGCATGGGAGGAAGACCTCCGGTCTTCATAGCGGATCCGGGAGCCGCCAGGATGACACTCATAAACAAAACTATCATATAACCTTCCTCCTGATAATGAAAAAAGGGAGGAGGGCTTGCCCCTCCCCCCCCTTAAACAAGCCTGCTCTAGTTTGCGTTGCTTGTAAAGACAGTAAGGCCAAGAGTCTTACTCTGATACTCGTAGCTGAAGCTTACCTTCGTACCATTAGGTGTTTCGTCAGGAGTGATTGTAAGGTTGTACATCTTGACATAAGCATTGCCACCAGCTGTGTAAGGAAGCTTCACGAAAACAACACTGTCGGATGTGAGAAGCTTGTAACTGTTACCCAGCCAAGAACCGGCGGGATCGCAGTTACCGTAAACACCTGATGCCGGAGTCTGGAAGTAACTCTGGTTACCGTTGCCAAATGTACCGAAGTTTCCGCTGTAAAGCCAGACATCATTATCGCCTTTGCTCTCATCATAAGCATAAATATCCTGCTTGAACTGTGTTGAACCGGCCATACCGGTCTGTCCAGAATTTGCGCCGAATATAAAGCCACTGGGCATTTCTTCTGCGGATTTGTTGTCGTAGATAGTGTAAGTTACATTCACGATACTGGGCATTGTGCTTGCTTCGTTGGAATACTCCTTAGAGAAGTTTGTATCTTTGTAAGCTCTTACAGAGTAGGTACCGGCATTTGTTGCTGTGTGAGTGTAAGTTGTTGTTGTAGGGCTGCCAACCTCTACCCAGTTACCGGTTCCATCTGCTTTGAAGTAGACCTTGTAACCATCAATGTTGTCAGTAACAGCAGACCATTTAAGAACGATGGTTCTTCCGGTACTGGTTGCATCAAGCTGAAGGTCCTGAACCGTTGTAAGAGTTCCACCTGTTCCTGTTGTATCACCGGCACAACCGGCAAGTGCAGCAACAAGCACTGCCATAAAAATCAAACTAAGTTTCTTCATTAATCTTCCTCACTTTCGTTTCTGTTTACGCCCTCCGACCAAGGAAAATACCCACAACGACAAAGGGTGTCAAACCCTGTGCAACTAACTTACTCTTCATCTGCAGAGATTATTCCGTCAAGAGCTTTCCATGCAGCAGACCTCACAGCAAGTGAAGAATCAGTTAGCATAGAGCGAAGGACTTCTTCTGAAAGCTCTCCAAACTCAGACAGAGAAACAGCTGTCTGCCTTCTTACCCTTTCCACTTCAGAGTAGGAATACGGCACAATAAGCTGCAAGGATTCCCTGTTTCCAATGTCTCCCAGTGTTCTTATCAGCGTTGTCTGTATTCCTGTAGAAAGGGAATCGCTGAGCATTTCTTCCAGTTGAAGGCGGGCATCTTCTCCGCTGGTTTCTCCAAGCCATTGAATTACATTTCCCAGTTCCCGTTTTTCAATACCGTTGTTTAGAATTATCTGCATCTGCTGTACTGCGTAGTCTTTGTTTTCTGCGAATGCCGCCTTTATGGCTCTGTGTTCCAGCCCGTCATAAGAATCAAGGTGTTCCAGCAGAATGTAGTCAACAGCTTCCTGCCCTCTTGAGGCAAGCTCTTCTCTGTGAGCCAGCACTCTTTCCCTGTTTCCCGATACTCCCCACTCTGATGCTACAGTGAAAAGTGAGTCCATTTCCAGCTCAGCAGGGTTGCCGATCTCCTCTATTTCTTCTTCTGGAACTTCGGTAACACCGGGGAGATCAAGCCCTGCGGAATATTCTCTTTCCCAGTGCGTAGAGTCTGCTCCCTCTCCCATATAGAAGTCATTGTCCGCAAGATCGATGAAAAGACCACAGCCTGAAGAACCCCTTGCCCAGTTTGCCTGGCCCTGACCCATGTTTCTCACTGCATACACATCCATGCCTGAAATATCCATAAATACTGCAGCGGAATTGGTTAGCGCCAGCCCCTGCCCACCATCGGTTGCGTAGTAATCATCACCTTCCATATCCAGAAGAAAACCGGCGGAAAGGTCATGGGCGCTACCCTGGGAAGGACCGTTTCGGCTTGTGTACTGGTCATCGCCGTCCATATCCACAAGAATTCCAGAAGCCAGGTGAATGCCGGCCCCCTGGCTGTACTGTGCCGAAGAGTAGACGTCCTGCCCGCCTTCATCAACAAGAACACCAAGAGAGTAGTAGTAGGCGCAGCCCTGACCGAACACTTCTGCTCTGTATGTGTCATTCCCCTCGCCCAGATCACACAGTGTTCCGATACCACCAGCGCAGAAAGGCCGAAGGCCCAGACCAAACCCCTGCGACATTGCAATGTTGTCCTGTGGCAGAAGGGGCTCGTGGGGGTATGTAAACCCCGCCAGATAGCTGTCATTTCCCATGCAGTCCACAAGGCTGGCCGTGCCCCCCGGTCCACCGAACCCCTGACCGTACGCGCTGACTTTTCTGTAGTCATCACCCCCGCCATCCAGAAGCAGAGCCCGGCCCAGAGTGGCCGCCCCCTGAGAGTGCACATCGGCTGTATAACAGTCATTGCCGCCGAGATCAGCGAAAAGAGCACCTCCCATAACTGCCGATCCCTGGCTCATGGAACTGCCTCTGTAGACATCATCTCCGCAGAGGTCCACAAGAGCACCGTAGCCCATGAAACCTGAACCCTGAGAAACAGGCACACGGGATATGTATGTATCATTACCGGATATATCGGCTATCAGCGCTACAGAGTTTCCCAGAATACCGGTAGCATCCGCTCCAGTGAGGTAAAGATCATCTCCCCCTGCATCAACGATGAGGTCATAGATAGCACCACCTGTATAGACATTTCTCCCGGTACCCCCCATAACCCAGGTAAACTCGGAGTCTATGGAGTAATCAATAACCATACCCTCAACTCCAGGAGCATTTTTGCGACCGGGGATATCCTTAGGGTGCAAACCCATAACAAGCCCTATGATCAATTCAGGAGATGGATTGTGCACATCCGGCCAGCGAGCAAGCAGGTCTGTGTATTCATCCAGATCGAGATCAAGCGAGTCTTGTTCCATGGGAACCGAAAGCCCTCTTGAAGAAAAAAGCAAGCCCCATTCCCCTGGGGTTCCAACAGAATCATCGTGGGCCCACATTCCACCGCAAAGCAACGCAAGGGAATCGGCACAGCTTAGCGTATCCAGCACCATATTGTACAGCAGTTGTGTCTGTTGAAGAACGGCTGTAAGCGAATCCACTCCACCGTCAATGGGTTCAATCCCGGAAAGATCAACAGCACTCGAATAAACCGAATCCGCAACTTCCGGCAGAGCCCACACATCCTGTATACACCTCACAACAGTGCTGTCTGCAAGCTTCACGCCTGAAGCCCAGTTCCTGTCAAAATTCATGCCTTCAACTGTCATACCTGCCGAATCCAGAGCTGTTGCAGCGGCATCCATAGCAGGGGCAGGAACAAGGGAAACAAGCAGGAAATGTACAACTACGCTTAACACAATACCTCCAGACACTTTCGATATTGATATTCTGAAGTTTTAACGGTTTACCATTGAACACAAATCTACACATCGGAATTGCAGTAGTATAGCCTCAACAATGTGATGTTACCAGAGACAGCGCAGGATGCTTCTGCCTCCATTGATGTAATCCTGCACAAGGATTCTTGCAAAGTACTTTCTGGAATAATGGAAAATGCTGATACATCTCTGCAGCAAACTGCACACTAAAACTTTATCCTAGAACAAATAGTTTCCCGTGTTCCATGTTCAGCAATTGAAGCTACTGGTTG
>CAZRXU010000051.1:0-17499 GCA_964604135.1 uncultured bacterium
AAGCCTACGAGTACATTCTTTCGTATTCCCCGGTAGACAATATCCGTGAAGTGGATTTTCCTGCAATGTATGTTTATTCCGCTTTGAATGATGCCCAGGTTGGATACTGGGAACCCACCAAATGGGTTGCCGGAATAAGAAGGGCAAACACAGGAGATGCCCCGGTTGTATTCAAAATAAACATGGGATCAGGCCACGGCGGTTCTTCAGGCCGGTTTGGCTGGCTGCAAGACACAGCCTCAAAGTACGCCTTCCTGCTTGATCAGGCCGGAATACACAACTGACCATTCCGTTTACTTTGCCCTGGCTTTGCCTGTTGCAGAACGGCTGTCGATATCAAGGCGAAGACCAGCTCGGAATATTGTTTAAGATTCCCTGCAGGTTCTGTTTCTACCTGTATTCTTGGCTGAGTACATTGCAGCATCCGCCCTTCTTAAAACAGAATCTGCACTGTCTTCCTTCTTTACCTCGGCAATACCCAGGGAGACGGTAACCGATGGCAGCCTTGTTCCATCTTCAATTACAATTCTTTCGGATTCAATTGCCCTTCTCAGCCTTTCAGCTACTATCCATGCAAGGTCAATACCTACACCGGCAAGAAGAACTACAAATTCTTCTCCGCCGTATCTGGCACTCAGGTCGGTTGGTCTGATGCTGAGCATGGTTGTTTTCGCAACCATGGCCAGTACATCATCACCAATATCATGACCGTGCCTGTCGTTAAAAACTTTGAAGTGATCTATGTCAAACAGTATTGCACACAGAGGTATTCCACTTTGCTGGTGTCTGTTGATAAGCCTTGGAAGCTGAAGATCGAGCCACCTGCGATTGTACAAACCAGTGAGAGCATCCACCATTGCATCCCGCTGAAATCTCTTTCTCAAACGAATATTTTTAAGAATGGTCTCGTCGGATGAACGCAGCCGGTCTGAAAGAAGCAGAAGCATGTTACAGGCAAAGGCATGTGAAACAGAGATCATCCGCCAGAAGGAGGTCTCGTCTACTTCAAGAACTCTGGACTGCTGTTGCGCCACCACCCAGGCTGCTGCAGGATTGTCACCAATTACAGACAGCTCTCCTACGGTTTCACCCTGTTCAAGAATGGCGACAGGAACACCATCCGGATAATCCAGAAACACTGCAAGCTGGCCTGAAAGTATAAGATACAACCGTTGGTTGATCTGCCCTGTACGAAGCAGTACCTGCCCTTTTTCAAGAACTGTTATCGGACAGCTTCCAAGAACACCCGATACAGTTTCCGGTGCAACATTCTGCAGTACAAGCAAATTCTTTATGTCGGTTTCCCATAAATTGTTCCGCATCTTCTCTCCCGTCCGGCTCAAGATAGCACTAAATACTGCTGGAAACCACTCTGAACCTTCCATCGGGGCCTTCAAATCCGGGAGACACAGCCTTCAGTACAACCAGCAACGAATTCTGCACCTGTGGATTTCTGTAAACGGCTGTAATGCCGTAATCAAAGAACATTGAACCAGGCTCTTCGCTCTGAAAGAACAAACTGCTGTGCCCATCTCTTACAACGGTAAGCAGTGGTTCAACCGGGCTGGGAAACCAGTCGGGATAACCTTTCACCGGCTCTGCAGAAGTGGTACTCAGCAGAAGCCCTATTTCTCCGCTGTTACCCCGGGGAGAATACACCTCCAGGCAGAAAACAACACTGTCTGCATTTACACCCAGGTCTGTGGGGGGATGGTAAACAAGCGGCGGCTGATTGCTGTCACCTCTGATGCCCCACTCCCCACACATAATCTGAATATCTTTTTCTGCTGAAGCAATTTCTTTTTCCCCCGGGAATTCATCCACATACTGGTCCCATACTTTGTTCAAGCCATCCAGACGAAGTGAGGTTTCCGTATCGATTATCTCCATCTCAACCCACTGAAAACCGCTTCCATCCTGCACTCCGCCCATCTCCCATGCAGCGCAGGATCCGTCTTCTGAAAAACCTATCAGGCGGAACCAGGCCTGATCCTCTGCAGAGGATACAGAACTCAGCAGCATCAGCATAACCAGCAGAGAGAAACACACTGTATCTATCTTCACCTGTAACTCCTTTCCTCAACAACACTGTTTTGTTTGACTTATACCGCACTAATGATAATACATATATTCGGTGGTAAGTTTCATCTTTTATGGAGGTCATACTATGAAATACTTTGCTCTTGTTTTACTCATCTTCTCTTCTCTTGCCGCAGCAGATAACGACGGCCATTTCGAATCCAGTACATCAAGCCACGGTAGTGACGCTATCACCCTGACCGTTGTTAACGACTGGACTCTGTCTGCTAAAGCCCTGGGGCTGGATGTGTTTTTCACCATGTCCGGAGCCATAATTCTTGCTGCAAATGACGAATATAATGTTGTGCAGGCCTACCGCGATGGAGCTCCACTGGTAGCTCTTGACTTGAATCCTTCAAACGGAGACTGTTTTGGTGTAGCGTGGAACAACGATGTACAGAATGATTTTTACCTCATCAATGACATAGATAACGACAGTCTTTTCCACACTGAAAACTTCGGTGGAGCATGGTCATACTTCACAAACCCCGCAGGAACCAATGGACGGGGAATGGATTTTGACGGAACCGACTACTGGGAATCAAACAGCACAGCAGGTGGAGTATGGCGCTTCAGCCTCGGCGGCGCGCAGGAACTCATTTCTCTTTCAGAGCCTCCCACTGCATTAAGCGGTCTTACAGTATTCCCTAATGGCAGCAGCACATGTCTCGCTGTTACCTGCTATTCAACACTCAACATATACTTCTACGACTGGGACGGTTCAGCAATGACTTACCTGGGTTCAGCTGTGTGCCCGGCAGCAGATGTCGCTTCCTCTTATGGCCTTGCTTACAGCGGCTTCAACGAAAACATATTCTGGAGCTACAGGGATACCTCTGGTGCTTACCATCTGGCTGAATTTTCCCTCTCTCTTTCTTCACTTTCCCACTCAAGCTGGGGGGCAATAAAAGCCAGTTTCTAATCTCAACCATATCACTGGGGAAGAACAGTGTTTCTTCCCCTTTTCTTCAGACTGTATTTGACAACTTCCCAAAACGAGCATATCTTGTAGCATGCCAAAGTTCTTGGCTGTAAATGAAAGGTGGATTATGAAATATTTTGTGTTTCTTTTCGCAGTTGCAACTATTGCTTTCGCATCTGGTGACGGATGCAACGACACAGGCATTGGCTTTGCTTCTCCCGGCAGCGATGCCGTTTCTTTGACTTTGGTAAATGACTGGACGCAGACACATCAGGTTCTCGGTCTTGATGCTGTTGGAGACTATATTCTAGCCTCATACAACAACGACGGCAAACTGCAATTCTACAGCAGAACAACCGGAGCCCCTGCAACAACTATGCCTCTTTCTTCGTCAAATACCGGTTGTTTTGGGGTGGCGTGGAACAACAACCTCACTACTCCTGTTTACCACACCAGTGACTGGTTTAGTGCAAATATGTTCCGCACTGAAGACTCTGGAACCACCTGGACCACGCTGACACCCCCCAACGGCAGCAATGCCCGCGGTATGGACTTTGACGGAACCGATTACTGGTGTACCAATGGTGATGGCGGCGGTCTCTGGAAGTTCCAGCCAGGTGGAGCTCAGGTTAATTTAGCCACTCCGGAAATTCCCTCTCAGTCAAGCGGTCTTGCCGTGTTCCCTTATGCTGGCGATCTCGGTGTTGTTGTTACCGCCTACAGTTCATACAACTTCTACTTCTACCGCTGGGATGGCACCAATATGGTTTATCTGGGGTCAGAACCCTGCCCTGTATCCGGGATAGTAGGTTCATACGGCCTTGCTTATTCAGATATAAACCAGCATTTGTACTGGTCTTACAAAGATAACGCTGGCGCTTACCACTTGACCGAAATCTCTTTTGCTGTAACTTCACTTGCCCGCTCAAGCTGGGGAGCAATAAAAACCAGTTTCTAAGTACAAAACTGCTGGTTGTTGATGAGGAAGGGGCAAATGCCCCTTCCTCTTTTTTTTCATCCTGTAAATGAATATCTTGTTCCATCATGAACAAAGGGAGAGAAAATGAAAACCTATCCGGCAGTGCGGGATCCTGGGTCAATCGAGCTTTTGTTTCGAAACATTCGAACCCACGATGAACCGGATAAAATCACAACAGATTACCTGGCTTCAATTGGCTTTCGAAGGCAACCGGATGTAAAACTTCTTGAACTCCTCTTCTTTCTGGACTTCATCGACAACAACCTCTCTTCAACAAATCAGTGGAAAGCCATAAAGCAGGTTTCCGACCAGCAGTTCAAGGCCGTTCTGTCGTCTGCCATACAAAAAGCATACCGGATGGTTTTTCAGTACCAGTCTGATCAGCAATCCAATGACAGCAAAATTCTTATGGCCTTTTTCAAGAAGGAAACAGGTGTTTCTGATACTGAATCGGCCTATATGGTAATGACTCTTCAGGTTCTTCTTGATCTGGCTGATCTTCAAGCAACGGTTGCAGAAAAGCAGGAAACACCTGCCGTTCCAGCCCCTGCAGAAAAAAAGCACCCTCCGGTTTCGGGAACAACTCTTCCCGTTGTGTCAGACGAACCGGCTCCGGGAATAGACGAACTGGCAAGCGGTGTTTCTTTGAACATAACAATCCCTGCTGAAGCCATGGATTCAGAACTCAGGGAGATTATTAAAACACTGCTCAGGAAGACCCTTCTGAATAACTGACCTTCCCGGCCCTGGTCACCGATAGAAGATCAGCTTCGAACGACTTCAACTCTTCAGGAACATCAATTGAATCCATGGGAGTTGCCATGCTGAGATTGTTTTCGCTCTTCCAGCGACGGGCTTCTTCTATTACAACAAGGGCTCTGTTTCCCAGCTTCAGTGCCTCCACATCCATGAAGCTATCCTGTGGCCAGGGAGCAATGTGAATGCTTTCGTGCTTCTCCACAGGCTTGAATATCTCCAGATACAGCTCTTCCGTAATATGAACCATGATGGGAGCAAAAAGCCTCAGAACACCGTACAGAGCAGTGTAAAGAGTGTACTGTGCCGCTGCTCTGGCATCCGGATCTTCTCCGTACAGCCTGCCTTTGGCAATTTCCAGATAGTTGTCGCACAGAGCTTTCCAGAAGAAAGTTTCCGCCTCTCGCATACACACAGAGTACTCGTACTGCTGCATTCCGGCAGTTGCCTTCTGCACCGTTTCAGTAAGACGGCTTAGAAGCCAGCGGTCAAACGGGTGCAGTTCAACCTTTCGCGCCGGGTCATAACCTTCCAGCCTGCCCTCGGCAAACCGTGTTGCATTCCACAGCTTTGTTACAAGTCTGCGGCCTTCACCCAGAACATCCTTGCTGAAAACCACATCGGTTCCAAGCTTTGACGAACAGGCCCAGTAACGAAGCTCGTCTGCCGAGAACTGCTGCAGAGCGGCTATGGGGTCGCCTGCAACATTGCCTTTGCTCTTGGACATCTTCTGACGGTCGGTGTTAAGAGAGTGACCGGAGATCATTACATCCTGCCACGGAACAGTGTCTTCATGAAGCAGAGCTTTGGCAATGGTGTAGAAGGCCCATGTTCTTATGATGTCGTGAGCCTGGGGCCTGAGGGCCATGGGGAACACATTGTTCCTCTGGTCTTCCTCGCCCCACTTCATGTTTATCTGAGGGGTAAGGGAACTGGTTGCCCAGGTGTCCATCACATCGCTTTCCGGAGTGAATTCGGTACCACCGCAGGCAGGGCATGGCTTCCCGGGAGAATCCACAAGCGGGTCAACCGGAAGGTTCTGTTCATCTGCGAAAACAGGAGCACCGCACTTACTGCAGAACCACACAGGAAAAGGTACACCGTAGAAACGCTGCCTGGATATACACCAGTCCCACTTAAGGTTCTCTACCCAGTGATCGTACCGCACTTTGAAGTGGGTCGGATACCAGTTTATCTCGCTGCCTTTGCTCAGCAACTGCTGTTTCATATCGAGAATTCTGATGAACCACTGACGGTTAACAAGGTACTCAAGGGGGGTGCCGCACCGCTCGTGAACATTAACAGCGTGGATAATATCTTCCCCGCTTTTGCGGTAACCCTGTTCGTCAAGTTTCTCAACTATTACCCTGCGAGCCTTCTTCCAGTACATTCCTTCAAGGAAACCGGTGGTGTCGTTCATATGCCCGCGGTTGTCGAGAATTATGCGGAGGTCAAGATTGTGCTCCCCCCACCATTCGATATCTGTGGTGTCTCCGAAAGTGCAGCACATAACAGCTCCGGAACCTTTTTCAATGTCTACTTTCTCATCGGCGAGAATCGTTACCTCCCTGTTGTACAGAGGTACCTCGACCTTCTGCCCCACCAGGTGTTTCCAGCGTGTGTCATCAGGATGAACGAAAACCGCAACACATGCGGGAATAAGTTCCGGACGGGTGGTGGCAATGGGAACAACTCCGCTGCCGTCTGCCAGCCTGAATTCCAGGTCATGAAAGTGGCTTGGAAACTCTTTGTCTTCCGATTCAGCCTGTGCAACCGCAGTCTGGCATTCCGGGCACCACAGGGTGGGAGCTTCCTTCCTGTATACTCTGTCTTTTTCTACAAGATCAAGAAAAGACCGCTGACTTACCCGCTGTACCCACGGGTCAATTGTGGTGTACATCAGCGACCAGTCACAGCTGAAGCCGAAACTGTTCCACAGTTCACGGAACTGTTTTTCGGCGTCTTTCGCCACTTCCAGACACAGTTTTACAAACTCGCCTCTGGTCATGTCCTGTGCTTTTACCTTCTTGACCTTTTCTGTAAACCGCTCACTTGGAAGACCGTTGTCGTCAAAGCAGAACGGGTAGAAAACCTCTTTGCCGGTCATTCTGTGGTACCTGGCCATGACCTCGGCCTGTACGTAACTGAAGATGTGTCCCATGTGGATCATTCCGCTCACAGTAGGAGGCGGAGTATCGATAGAGTAAACTTCCCTGCCTGAATCGGGATTGAATCTGTAAATACCGGTTTCAGCCCACTGCTGCTGAAGCCTGGGCTCTGCTTCTTTTGCCTTGTATCTCTTTGCAAGTGCCATTAGTTCTGCCCCTGCCTTTCCCAACCGGAGGCCATCAACCGTGACATAACCTCTACAATGCTGTCTATGTCTACCCTTATCTGTTCCAGACTGTCTCGGTCACGAATGGTAACCTTGTTGTCTTCGAGGCTGTCGAAGTCGAAGGTTATACAATAGGGTGTTCCTATTTCATCATTTCTTCTGTATCTCTTTCCTATTGAACCGGTTACGTCGAACAAAACCGGCCAGTGGGGGCGAAGAAGTTCTTCAACCTTTCTGGCCTGCTCTGAAAGCTTTTTGGAAAGGGGAAGAACTGCAGCTTTTACAGGAGCAAGCTTCCTATTCAGCCCGAGAACAACCCTGACCTTCCCGTCTACCTCTTCTTCGCGGTATGCGTCGAGAAGAACCATGAGGAATGTTCTGCCCACTCCTCCGGAGGTCTCAATAACGAAAGGTGTTATTTTTTTACCTGTTTCTTTGTCAAGAATCTTTAGATCCTTCCCGCTGCCTTCCATCTGAGCAGTTAGATCGAAGTCGGTTCTGCTTGCAATGCCCTCAAGTTCCCCGTAACCATCTCCTCCTGCAAAGGGGAAACGGTATTCAATATCGGTACAGCCTGAGGCGTAGTGTGCAAGTTCTTTCTTGTCGTGGGGTCTCAACCGGAGATTCTCCTCTTTTATTCCCAGCACATCTGTGTACCAGCTGAATCGCTTCTGCACCCAGTAGGTGTACCATTTATCTTTCTGATCAGGATGGCAGAAGTACTCCATCTCCATCTGCTCGAACTCACGGCTGCGGAAAATGAAATTCCGTACTGTTATTTCGTTCCTGAACGCCTTGCCTGTCTGGGCAATTCCAAAGGGAAGGCTCATTCTGGTGGAGGTAACTATGTTCTGGAACTGGGCAAAAATAGGCTGACAGGTTTCAGGGCGAAGGTACACAACTGCACTGTCATCTTCCAGAGGGCCCATAAAGGTCTTGAACATAAGGCCGAAATTACGGGGCTCCGTGAGTTCTCCTCCGCAGTTGGGACACTTGTCACCTTCAACATGATCCAGGCGAAACCTGCTGTGGCACTTCTTGCAGTCTACAAGAGGGTCATGGAAATTCTTCAGATGACCGGAAGACTTCCATACATCGGGGTGGGTGATTATTGCGGTATCCACACCTACAACATCTCCCCTTGACCTGACCATTTCGTGCCACCACAGTTCTGTAATATTTCTTTTAAGCTCTACACCCAGCGGACCGTAATCCCACGCCGCCTGCAGGCCTCCGTGTATTTCTCCGGACTGATAGACGAATCCCAGCCTCTTGGAGAGGGAAATTATCTTCTTCATCAGGTCGTTACTGGCCTGCATTTAACATCTCCTTCATAACTTTTTCCGACCTCAGCAGAAGCCGGTGCTCAAGATGAACCTGCGCGTATTCTTTGAGTAGCGAGTGACACTGAATATAACCTCCCGGCCACAGACTGACCCGGGCAACAGACTCCAGGGGTGAATTCCCTGCTTTTGACAGAAAACTGATCAATCCTGATTTCACCGGAAAACCGGATTCTCCGCAGTTTCCGCACAGAACACCACCGCTGGAGTGGGACCAGAAAGCCTGACCCTGAACCCGGGCTCCGCATGCAGCACATGTATCTGCCGAGAACCCAAGACCGGAAAGCTGAAGAAGCCTGACAATTCCCCCGCAAACAACAGGCCACGGGTTTGAACCTGCTTCCAGAAGAACAAAAACCTGCTGAAGAAGACGGAAAACCGGTCCGGACGGTTCATTTCCGTGGCTGACAACTGCCAGAAGCCAGTCGGTAAAAAGACCAGCCCCTGCAAAGGATCTGAAATTGGTTCTGAGAAGCTGACCGTGGGAAATCACACTGGCTTCAACAGCTGTATCCAGTTCTCTCCCCTCTCGCCTTATCAGCTGGAACTCACCCCGACTGAACAGCTCTATTCTGCCCAGAAACCTTCCGCCCGGTCGCAGAGCTCCCCGCACAACTGCAGAAATCCTGCCGAAATCGAGAGAATACAGAGTAATAATCAGAGAGGAATCGCTCCATCTGATTCGTCTTAGAACAAAAGCGCTGGTGGAAACCCTCAATCGGCCTCCGAAGAGCCGGGGCTTACTTTTACAAACAGAATTCTCTGGCCGCTGACTTTTTCAACTGTGAATGTCCAGTTGTTTACCTCGTGGGATTCACCTGCTTCGGGAATGTGACCCAGCTGATGATAAACAAGACCACCAACCGATTCGTAGTTCTCTTCCTCCTCGAAATCGGTTCCGAGAAGATCGTTCAACTCGTCTATTGGAAGCCTGGCATCCACTCTGTACGAGTTCTTTCCAAGTGATCTTACCATCGGCGGCTCCGAATCGAATTCATCCCTTATCTCTCCGAATACCTCTTCCACAATGTCTTCCATTGTGACAATACCGGCTGTTCCGCCGTACTCGTCAACAACCACCGCCATGTGAATTCTGTTTGTCTGAAATTCCGCAAACAGTTCATCAATCCTCTTGAATTCCGGAACAAAGTAGGCTTCTCTGATCAGGTCTTCCACCTTGAATTCTTCATCTTTGGCATCCATGGGAACCCCGAGAAGATCTTTTGCGTAGAGCACTCCTGCAATGTCATCTATTATTTTTCTGTAAACAGGTATTCTGGAATGCCCGGCTTTCTTCACCTGGGCAACTATCGACCCGATGTCGTCACACAGTTCAATGCTGTCCATGTCTATCCGGGGAACCATGACCTCCCGAACTATCTTGTCAGAAAACTCCAGTATGGAATCCACAAGCTCCTGCTCTTTTTCCAGTTCTTCCTGATCGCCTTTTTCCCTGCGCTGTTCAAGCCACAGAGTGTCTGGTGGTGTGTATGCCCAGTCATCTGTAGCATTGTCCTCCCTGCCAAGCAGTATTCTTGCAGGAAGCCGGAAGAAAAAATCGAGAACTGCCATGGGAACGGTAAATATCTTTTTTGCCTTACCCTCTGGAAGATGCTGAACAAACACAGGCGGAACAACTTCTGAAACAATAAAGGCAAGCAATGCTATAACTGCAGCTGACGCCCATTTTGGATAATCCAGATGGGAAGAAACAAGAACCGAACTGCCGCCTGTAAGAAGAAGACCGGCAACTCTTGCCAGCCAGATGGTTCTCAGCCTGGTTGCAGCTTCTCTGCGGCGGTCCGAAGGATCTCTTCCCTTGTCGTTCACCAGCTCGGGAACAGCGGTTCTCGATCCGTTGGCAACTGCCGTACAAAGCAATCCTGCGACAAGAAGAGCCAATTCTCCTGAGAGGTTCATATACTTTGCACCGCCTTCATTCCCTGTTTCACAAGTTCAACGGTGAGTCGGTTCATCTCTGCAGTTTCCTCCTCTGTGTTGTGTGTGTACCCCTGAAGATGCAGCAATCCATGGTACAACCTTTCCAATACCTCTTCCAGGGGAGGGGCCATCCTCCCGTCGACGTAAACCACCCCCTGGGGCTGTGCATCCCCAGGAGCAGAAAGGTCGAAAGTAAGCACATCTGTGGGTTTGTTGATTCTGCGCCACTTGTAGTTGAGAAAACGCATTACCCCCGGATCGCAGACAACAAATTCCACAGGCCCTGTAACCGTTCTCTGCACCACTGCGTTCAGCAGCCTCAATTCCGGTGCTGGATTCTGAAGAACAATGCTTACAATTGGATCCTGGGTACTGGATTGCGGAACATCTTGAACTTTGTCAGTTTCCATGGGGAAAGTTCTTCACCCTTTCATAGTTGTTCTGGCTGAATACATCCATAAATACATGTGCCGCTCTGGTTCTCATTGAGGCGGTCAGTCTGCACTGATCAAACTGACACTCTTCAGCTTTTTCACGAATAATCCTGGAAACAATTTCTGCTTTCTGCTGGTCGGTAGCGGTGTTTCCCAAACCTCTTACCGCAGAGGAAACGGAATCGGCAAGCATGACCAGGGCAGCTTCGACAGACTGCGGTTTCGGACCCTTGTAGTGGAAGATAGACTCGTCGAGTTCCACCCCCGGTGGAGTCTCTCTTTTAGCCTTCTCAAGGAAGAACCTGGTTGTTGTGTCACCGTGGTGTTGTTCTATGATATCTCTTATGTCCCCCGGAAGGTGATATTTCTCTGCCAGTTCCACTCCGTCGCTTACATGGTTAATAATGATCCTTGCACTCTCTGCCGGAGGCATAAGACGGTGTGGGTTGTTCTCGTCTGGGTTGATGATGTTTTCTATGAACATCTCCGGGTTAGTCAGCTTTCCTATGTCGTGGAACACCCCGCCCAGACGAGCAAGGTTTTCGTCGACCCCCAGCTCCTGCGCGGCACCGGCTGCAAGTTCTCCAACCAGTACGGAATGCTTGTAGGTGCCCCGTGCTTCCCTGCTTAGAAGAACACGCAGAGGATGGTTGTCGTTGCCAAGCCTTTCGTATGTTCTGGCGGTTGCCACCCTGAACAACAGTTCAAAGGGGTGACTTATCACCTTCACCGTACCAGTTATACCCACAGGGAACCCGATAAGGGCGATCCATACCACAGAGTTGAATGGCATACTGCCCTGGCTGCCGGCTATGACTAGAAGCCCGTAAACTACAACCGAAGAAACGATGCCCAGCAGCATTGCAACTGTGGTTGCTTTTTCGTTGAGGTCTTTTATGGCCATAGAAACCAGACAGGATGGTATAAATGACATAAAGAATGCCGCCATAGGACGCGGAGATACAAGGGCGTACAGCGCTGCGAACACAGCGGCCAGGAACCAGGCGTTGTTTATTGTTTTGTTCCTGAGACGGCTGTCAAAAAATACAGAAGTAAGACTGGCACCCAGCATGGTGAATGAAAAAACAGATAACTCTGCCACACCAGAGCGGAACAGAATGATTGTAAGGCCCATGGTGAGCCCCCATATGGTAAAAAGAAGAAACAGATCTGTAATTGAAAAGGAACTCTGCTGACGCCACACAAACACAAAGCCAAGCAGAATAAGAAGGGCAGCCATTGCTGTTCTGGCTATATTGTGTTTCACCAACCCCCGGTTTTCTACCGGCGCAAGAACCATTGCACTCCAGTAACGACCGATCTCTTCTGTAAACAGACCACCCGGCGGCAGAATTTCCTCTCCTGTATAAAACTCTTTTTTTATCAGGGGGATATCTGCTACAGACTGCAGAACTGCAGCCTCTCTGCTCTCTGCATCTATTTCAAGGTCGGGCACTATCATTTCAAGAATTATCGGTATTTTTTCCTGAAGAACACCCCGCCTCTCCAGATCAAGCCTTATCCCGTCTCTGGCTTCTGCCAATGTAAACAACTCTGAAATACTTTCCACCGGACCATCGTCTACTACAACCCTGTCTCCGTTGTATACCAAACGCAGCGCATCTATATCTACAATACCTGTTGAATACAGGCTGCTTACACGCTGCCCGAAATACCTTGCAAGTTCAGTGTTTTCTGTGACAAGAGAAATAAGAGTCTCTATCTGTTCCGCAGAATCCTGCCCGATTCGATTGTTCCGCGTAAGATAAACGGGCACCGAAGCCTCTGCTTCTGCTGCCATTTCCTCCAGTTCTTCGCTGCCGAATGGAACACTGAAATCATTGGATGCAACAATACCCTGGGAAACAGGTTCACCTATTACAAAATTTCTGTCGGGATAAGATTCTGTTGAACCAAAGCCAAAGTAGAAACCAGCGATAAGAAGAACGGAAAAAACAACACCGGACAACAGATTAAAAGGAACACTTCCGCTAAGAACTCTCACTGTTCTTCCTTCCGCCCGAAAGCCTCTATAACCCTCTGTACCAGCGGGTGCCTAAGTACATCACTGTGATCAAGATACACAAATCCTATCCCAGGCACCTGTTTCAGTATTTTCGCAACGCGAACAAGCCCCGAGGCAGTGGAAGGCTTCAAGTCGATCTGTGTAACATCTCCCGTTATCACCATTCTGGACCCATACCCCATTCTTGTAAGAAACATCTTCAGCTGCGTAAGCGTTGTATTCTGTGCCTCGTCCAGGATTATAAATGCGTTGTTCAGCGTTCTTCCCCGCATGTATGCAAGAGGGGCAACTTCTATAACACCACTGTCCAGATATTTCTGCACTTTCGGCACTGTAAGTGTATCGTTCAGAGCATCGTAAACCGGGCGAAGGTAGGGATCAATTTTCTGCTGCAGGTCACCTGGAAGAAAACCCAGGTTCTCTCCCGCCTCAACAGCAGGTCTTGTAAGAATGATCCGCTCTACCCGGTTGTCTTGAAGGGCACTTACTGCGGCAGCTACAGCAAGAAATGTTTTTCCCGTTCCCGCAGGACCAATGGAAAACACAAGCTCGTTGTGCATTACCGAACGCATGTAATTCTCTTGACCCGGCGTTCTTGGAATTATGCTTCCAGATCTGCCGGGCACTGTATACATCAGCCCTGCCGACTTCAGATCAGGGAACTCAAGAGCTTTGTGTAATGCGCTCTTCGACACACGGCCGCTTATCTGAATTTCCGCTACAAGCTTTTCTGTTACCGCCTGGGCTCTGTCAAGGGCAGGTCTTTCACCGGTGAATACAAGGCTTGCATTTCGGTAAACAGCTGCCACTCCCAACGTACGGCATATCTCTCTCAGGTTCCCGTCTCCCGGGCCGAGAACTTTTGCCGCATCATCCGGCGAAACTGGTATTCTTCTGCTGTCTGGCTTTTTCATACCTGACAAATATAAAGAATCTCCCCGCCCTAATGGGCAGGGAGATTCTACAGGATCAGTAATTACCTGTTACTAACGTCCGCCGCGAACTCCGCCGCGAGGGATAGAGAGCACCTGGCCGGGATAGATAAGGTTAGGATCGTTTATCTTATCACGGTTGCCCTCGTAAAGCTGAGGCCATTCGCCTCTGTTGTTGTAAACAATACCGTAACCGGCAATCTTGCCGAGATAGTCGCCGCCTACAACGGTGTAGGAGCTTGCCATGGGTACCGGTACCACAATGGTGTCTCCGGCGTAAATAAGGTTAGGATCATTGATATGACCACTGTTGCGCTCGTAGATGCGGGGCCATTCAGAGCCATCTCCAAAGTAGTAGTGGTAGCTGGCGATAAGCCAGAGGCTCTCACCCTCTGTTATTGTGTGGTTCACACCGCTGTTGCGAAGTCTGTTGATCTCGCTGCGAAGCCAGCTGATGTCTGTGTTGAGCTGGTTAACTTCAGCCTGAAGAGCATCTCTCTCGGCGCGAAGAGGAAGAACCTGAGATTCCCAGTCTGCGACCACGGGATCTGCCTCGCTCTTTACCCACTCCCAGTAAGCAATCTGGAGCTCAATGTGCTTGTCACCCATTGCTTCAATATCTTCACGGCTGTAGTTCTGAAGATCCTCAACTGTGTAGCTCTTTGCGAACGAAAGAGATGCAAAGAGGACCAGTACGATAATCATTGCGTAACGCATACTTTACCCCTTTCCTATCTTCCGGTTCCGCCGAGAGCTTCGTACTCGGCCTGAAGTTCTGCCTTCTCTGCCTGAAGCTGCACAATCTGTGCCTCCAGCTGAGGAATTTCCTCGTTGAGACTGCCAAATTCGTTCTCAAGACTGATAGCTCTTGCCTCTGCGGCCAATGCTGCTGCCCTTGCTGTATCCCTTGCGCGAAGCTGTTCTTCGCTGGGTCCGCAAGCTGCTACAAGCAGAATCATGGCCAGGAGCGCAAGAAAGAACATTGAAGTTCTTGTTCTGAGCATCTCCGAAACCTCCTCTTGGTTACTCCGTCTGTTGGTTCCTGTAACAATGGAATCGTGAATACATTGCGTCTCATGACCCCCTCATCCCATCCGGGATGCAAAACATCTTTTAAGAACGGTATTACTAACCACACCACACCTGCTTGTCAAGATGTGTTGCATCTGACAACCTGTATTATACCTGCGCATCCTGCCTGACGGTATTCTGAAATATCCTGAAGAATATCCAGACAGCAGCCACAAGACCTGCTGTATCTGCCGCCATATCCTGCACGGAACTGTCTCTGCCCGGAACAAACGACTGGTGAATTTCATCGAGAACTGCCCACAGAATTCCAGAAACTATCATCAGCGTACGGGGACGCTTCCTTCCAAAAATGTCTCTGTTCAGAACAAGAGCCAGACCGAGACCACCAAACTCGATCATGTGAAACAGTTTGTCCTGATGGGGAAACAGCTCCAGAGGCGGCTTCAGTGAGGGCTGATGGCTGAGGTACGCCGTAAGAAAGAGTACGAGAAGCAGAAATCCCCTTCTGGCCAGCATCGTTCCGGAACTATTGTTCAGCATCATAAAACTGCCCCACCTCTTTCACCGCAGTAACCCCCGAACGGAAAGAATTCACCTCGACAGCTTTCACAGCAATTCCCGGCAGCTTAAGTATCATCTTATCTACGTGAGAAACAGCTCCGCCGATACACACCTGAATGGTAATTTTTCTTCTGGAAACTTCAATTGGATTCAAGGCAAATTCCTCGTGGATTCTTGCTGCGTACGCCTCGGCAGAAACCCTGTCCACCCCGGAAAGACAAATCAGAAAGCTGTCTGGACCGTATCTGGCCAGAATTGCTTTGTCTCCCAGAACGCTCTGCATTTTCCCGGCGGCTTCCCCCAGAATTATGTCCCCGGCATCGTACCCCAGCTCCCGGTTGATTCCGGAAAAGTCGCAGATATCCACAGCAAGTACAGCTACGCTCACTGCACGACTTCGTACACCTCTGATAAGATCTGCAAGATACCGGCGGAAGGTTGAAAGAAGGGGAAGACCTGTGAGCCTGTCTATCTTCTTCAATCTCTGAACCGACTGCTGCAACTGATTTCTGTTTGCAGCGAGACTGAACACTGTTGCATATGCCTTGAATACGGCCAGATCATCAGAGGAAAACTGCTGTTCATGAACGCTCTCCACTGTAAGAACGCCAATGACAGTACCGCTGTTCTCCAGGGGAACCGCACAGCAGGAACCTGCGTTACTCCCGGGATTATCACTTTTTCCGAAAGTATTTACAGAACCCATTTTGAGTCTGCGGATGGGCTGTCCTCTGGAAATAGCCATTCCGGCCACTCCTTCTCTGATACTGCGTTCTCTTCCCGCCCTTCCTTCACTTAGAGAACCTCTGGACTCGTAAATAACCAGAGTGTCTCTGCTGTTTACAATTGCGACGGTTGCAGTGGTACCGGGCAAAGAGGAAACAATATGGCCTATGAGTTTGTGAACTGCTCCCTTTACATCCCTGGAGGCCTCCATTTCCTCACACACAGCGAGGAAGCCGTTGTCTCTTTCTTCTCTGGCCATTTCCCAGGATATGGAAAGAAGGAACACCGAATCGACAAGAACTGGTGAACTGTGTTTTCTGCTTTCTTCGGAATCAAAATCCAGCACCATGAATCCACTGAGTTTTCCCTGCCTGCTGAACTTAACTACGCTGACCCACGGCACATCCACTCTTGTGATGTACCACGGCAGGCCGGAACCAGCTTCCACAGACAGTTTACCTGCTGTGGTGTGAATCACGCTCTGGGAACTGTTGTTTATCAATTGCACCACCGGATCATCCGGGCCTACCATGTACCTTACGGAAACCTCTCCCGAATCAGCGACAAACTCATTCAAAGTCCACACCTCTTTGCGCTCGCCAACAAAAAGGTAGATGCCGTGGGCGCCTGTACCTGCCTTCAGTATGGGAATAAGGCTTCTGGCAACATCATCAGGAAACAGAGCTTCGCCTGCAGGAGCTGTATCGTCTGATTCATGTGCATATGGCCTGTCTGTTTTCAGGTACTCCACTGCCAGCATTGAAACCAGTGGAATAATACCGGCAACAAATGCACCCCCCAGTACCCCGACAGACCCGCTTATGTCAAAACTTCCGGTTTTTAATCCAGCGGCGGCAACTACGGGAGATATGAACTCCACCGCCCCCAGTACTCCCGCAATTGTAAGCACTGGTCCACCGATTGAATCTCTCTTCATCCACAGAAAAAGCAGTGGATAAAGGAACGCGGCTGGGCCTGTTGCCCCTCCCCACATGTGCACAGTGGAGTTCAGTAGTGCCGCCGTAACAAAAATTACACCTGTCTGAGGTGTGCTGTCTTTCTTCAACAGAAAAACAGCGATGGCAACACTGGCTGTCAGAGGAATGAAGCCGGCAAGAAACATGTCCGGCATTGTGTCTGCAAGAGAGGCCACAGTGGACAGAACAATCAGTAACGAAATGCCAACAAGTACATCCCCCAGAATTCTGTCTCTAAGCAACACTGTTCCCTTCGTTCGGTTCCCTGCAACCCGCTGAATATACACCACGCACACACACCAATACACTGATGACTTCTCTCAGGTGGAGTGGCACTTGACGACAGGGGTACAGTTTAATGATTTTTGGTAAGTGCCGGAAGGTGCGCTAAATCAAGTCAGAATGAAAATTCCTTTTCGGGTTCTATATAGAAGAATTACAGGAAATTACCAGTTA
>CAZRXU010000052.1:0-3018 GCA_964604135.1 uncultured bacterium
TTCATCTGTGGTCTGGAACTGCATTCCAGGCTCTATTACATCAATTCCGGAAAACACTTCCCTTTTTAGAACTGCGTACAAACAGGGGTTGATCTCTCCGTATGCATCTTCCGGTTCCACTACAGCACTGAATTCGCTACCGGCTTCCCTGCCGGAAAGCTCTGCTTCAAGACCGGGAATAATGGCTCTTGCCCTCTGTACAAACACAAGGGGCTCCCCCTCTGGTGAACTGCCGATAACCTCACCGGCCTTGTTTCTAAGTTTGTAGCTGATCGATACAACACAGCCATTCTCAACCTTCATTCCAGCTCCATTCCTCAGTCACAAGAAAAGAGGAGCCATTCGATACGAAGATGGAATAACTGTCAACAGGCGAGAAAGACACTCAGTTAACTACAACTGCTCTGTGACAGGTAATACCACGCCCATCGTCCACACTGATGAAATACACTCCGGTGCTCAGCCCATCCACCGAAAAAGTGTGAACTCCTGCAGCAAAACAGCCGCTGGCAATATCTGCAGTGTGTCTGCCTGCTGTGTCGTAAACACTCAAAGAAAGCTCTGCGGAAACCGATGCAGTTACAGAGATATTGAAAGGAACAGTAACAGGATTCTCTAGGAATACCGACAACTCTTCCTGCTGTGATCCGGATTCACTCTGAGCAATTCCCGTAGGGCTCCAGCCAGCCAGTACAGCCATCATCCACCACCAGGCACTTCCCTTGATAATACAGCTTTCAGTTGTTGTGTGCGCGTATTCATTACCCTCATACTGCGGATGTTCAGATGGAACATCAGTACCGCTGTAGTTATAAGTGTTCTGTTCCCACTGCTGAGTGGATGCATTGTACCACCAGCAGTCAAGATCGGCAAAGTCAAAAAGAACCTTGCTGTTGGCTGCACAGTAATCCCGAATCTGATTGTTCCTCTGGTACCGGTTGTAACCTCCGGAATCTTCCTGTTGCGCATTACCAGTAAAGTAAATGAATGTTACATCAGGGTATTCACCCTCAAGAAGAGTCATGGCATCAAGGTACTGCTGTACCTGAGCTGCAGTGTAGTAACTGCACTGACCGCACCAGCACCACATCGAGGTATCTACAGACGGGTTGTTGTTCAGTACATCTCTGGTGAGATTCAGCCCGCTGGATGTCTCCCAGTAGTCGTCCGGGCCAACGTAGCCACCGTTCTCCTGACCGTCGAACACACAGTATGCCCCTGAAGCTGTGGGAAGGGTAAGATACCCCACTTCACAGTCATAGAACGAATTGGAATCTTCTATAAACTCAACACCGTAGGTAAGCTGCCCTCCGTGGGAAGTGTGAGCATAGTGCGACTGAATGGAATTCTGAACTGCAGTTATCCAGGCAGCTGGAATTTCATCAAGATCCGCACATGTGTGATCAATAACAATCCCCTGAGCAAAGACTGAAAAGGCAACAACTGCCAATACAATTAAATTTCGCATAAAACATCCTCCCTGTAAAGATACTTCGGCACGGCTAAAATCATACCTGATTCCCCGCATTGTCAACGGGAAAGCGGTGAGAGCTTCCTGCATAGTGATTCAACTGCTAGACAGTTTCCGCCGGGACGCCCTCTGTTTCAGGAAATGCAGCTTCTTCGGACTCCCGATAAATTGTCTTTTTGACCCTTTAACCGAAGACACAGGCAATATCCACCCCAGAAATCATTCCGACAAAACCTATTCCATGATATTTACTGCAACTGCCGTCAACAAGCTGCTACTCAGTGAATTCTACAGTGGCCACTGGTAGATTGCATGATTTACTATAGTAGTGTTTCCAGATCAGGGTGTTTAATGCCATATCAGCGCAGTTTGCCGGGAGGGTGTGTATGTTATGCAGGACAACTCGCATGGCTGAGTGGAAACGAAACCAGCTTTTCAGGCTGTGTTGTTGCTGTATTGCTCTGTTGGCTTCAGTCACCAGCTGTGGTAGAGTGGGTCCCAGGCAAACAATTGACGATCTTATCACGCTTCCGGTGGATACACTTGAGGCGCTCTTTGAAATCGGTGAAGAAATTGGTGAATCTTCAAGCATCTTTGGTTCGATCCTTGCTGCCGGGATCGATGATCAGGGGCGCATTTTCGTGCTTGATGAGATTGAAACTTGTCTAAAAGTTTATGACTTGCAAGGCAACTACATACAGAATGTTTCCCGCAGGGGGGCCGGTCCAGGGGAATTGATTTATCCCAAAGGAATGTTTATCATGCCTGATGGAAGAATTGGTATTGTTTCCTCTGATAAACAGGGCTACATCGTTTTTGATGACTCACTGCAATTCATTGAGGAGGTAAGTCTTTGGCCTGTGAACTCTCCTTACCATGTTTCTGCTTTGTCAAACACCAGGCTGGTGGTCTGCAGATATGATGAAAGTACGCAAACCGACTTTGTTCGCCATACCGTGGCAATTTATGATTGGGGTAAGGCTGAATGGGACACTCTGCTCTGGAAAGATTCAATGGTGATTACAATCGATGACTGTTTCAACAATCCTTCAATAATTCACCGATACGCGCTGCTTAACCGACAAAGTACTGCATCGAATAGGAATGGCATTGTTTATTTTGCCCCGCTGGACCCCTTTGAATACAGAGTAATCGGCTGGGATTCCAGTGGTACAGAAGTACTCAATTTCACAAGAGATCTAACCCCGGTGGCTAAGTCGCCTGAGGAGATCGAAAATGAGATAATTTCTGTAGACAGTGCAATCAGGACTCGTGGTTCAAGGCCTATCCCAGGAGGCTTCCGTCCCGCACCCTACAGAAATATGGTAATAAATCTTGGGATCGGGCCGGATGAAAACCTTTGGGTACAGCGTGGAACACTTACTGAACCCTTCTTCGATATCTACGACCTTGAAGGCAACCTGCTTCGCCATGCCATATTTCCTGTTGATAGCTGGAGCTGGGAGACAGAGATCACACCACAGGGTGTATTGGCATGGGAACTGGATCCCCCGGAAGGATACCAGAAGTTGTACTTACTTAAGTAG
>CAZRXU010000052.1:3118-9868 GCA_964604135.1 uncultured bacterium
GGCATGGGAACTGGATCCCCCGGAAGGATACCAGAAGTTGTACTTACTTAAGTAGCCTGGCGCCCCTGACACGATTCGAACGTGTGGCCTACGGTTTAGGAAACCGCCGCTCTATCCAACTGAGCTACAGGGGCTGAGGCAATTAGAGTGGCAATTATGCAGTGTTGGTGTCTGTTCGTCAAACCCGGCTTCCAGTGAGAAGCTCTGAAGCTTTCAAAGCGAGAAAGTCGGCAAACAGCATTCCTTCCGCATCGGGAACCAGCTGATTGCCGGTTCTTAAGACAAGACCTGTTTGAAGAAGTTCAGCGGGGTCCAGTTTGAAGCCGTACCTTTCAAGTTCATCCAGGTCTACCCCGCCGGTGTTCCTGAAGCCCAGAGCAAGTATCTCGTGGGCTGCATTTTCGTCTGTAAGCTCTTCGCTTGATTCAACGGGAAGTTCACCCTTTTGCAGAGCTGACTCGTACTGTGAAATACCGCTTACATTCCAGCTTCTTGAAGTTCCTGTGAACGAATGGGCGGAAGGACCTATACCCATATACGGTGTTCTGTTCCAGTAGGAAGAGTTGTGAATGGATCTGTACTTTTCTTCAAGAGCATAGCTGGATACCTCGTAGTGAATGTACCCGTTTGCTGTAAGGAATTCATCTGTCTGGTGGTACATATCTGTACAGATGTTCTCGGATGCCTTCTCTCCCATGTCTCCCATGGGGGTTCCGGGCTCGAGTGTAAGGTCGTATGCAGAGACATGCTGTGGGGTAAACCTGAGAGCTTGTTCCACATCTACCCTGTGATCTTCAGGTGTTTGACCTGGAAGACCGTACATAAGGTCGATGCTGACGTTTCTGAAACCAGTGTTTGAAATCTGTTTCAGACTGCTCTTTGCCTCGTCTGCAGAGTGTCTTCTGCCCAGAAGCTGCAGATACCTGTCGCTGAAGCTCTGTACCCCGACACTTACTCTGTTGAACCCTGCCTGAAGAAGAGCAAAATAGTCCACAGCATCTGCAGAAGCCGGATTTGTTTCAATGGTAACTTCTTTGAGTGATGTTGTTCGAACCATGTTAACAAGACCAGCCCAGAACACAGGCGGAAGAAGTGTGGGGGTTCCTCCGCCGGCGTAAAAGGTTTGAAATTCCGGTCTGGTGTGGTTTGTTCTTCTGTACAGCTCAGAGGCAAGAGCACTGCACATACCAGAGGTGTCCGCAGGTTTAACCACAGAATTAAAGGCGCAGTATGAACACTTGCTTACACAGAAAGGAGCATGTACATACAGGCTTGTACAGCTGTTACGCAATTAACTACTCCGGCCCTCCGGCTGTCCAGTTGCCGCCGAGTTCATCAACTCCGCCGTCTCCACTGCTGAGGTCATAGTACACAGTTGACTCCCAGAGACCCAGCACACTGTCACCTGATGAAAATGTACCACTGAAAGAGAAGGAATACTTCAGTGTATCGTGATCCACTGAATCGCTCCAGCTGAAAGTGGAGTCGTCTGCTATGGTGAGAGTGGAGCACAGTATTGTTCTTGTATCGGTGGTATCCGCGTAATCATGACTTACCGTTATGGTCCAGTTGGTGATGGTGGGGTGATTGAGGGTAAATGTTATTGGAATGGATGATGCTGTTTCACCTGTCCAGTTTCCATTGTTCCACCCTGTGGGGCCGGACGGGTTACTGCTCTTGCTGCAAGACACCACAGCAAGAAGAAACAGCACTGTAAACACTGTTCTCTTTTCCATGTTTTCTTCCTAATCTCTTTTCAAAACTGCCAGGAACGCCTTCTGAGGAATCATTACCCTGCCGACCATTTTCATTCTCTTCTTACCGGCCTTCTGCTTTTCAAGAAGCTTCCTCTTTCTGGTAATATCACCGCCGTAGCACTTAGCTGTTACATCCTTCCTGAGAGCACTGATGGTGGTTCTGGCAATAATAGCCCCTCCAATAGTTCCCTGTATGGGAATTTTGAACTGCTGCCGTGGTATTGCTTCCTTCAGATTCTCACAGGCTCTTTTTGCCCATTTAGCAGCTCTGTCTCTGTGCACAAGCATGGAAAGAGCATCAACCTTTTCATGGTTTACAAGAATGTCTACCTTTGCCAGATCACCGGGCTGGTAATCTGAAGGCTCGTAGTCAAAACTGCCGTAGCCCTGTGTTACCGACTTCAGTCTGTCGTAGAAATCGTAAACTATCTCAGCCAGAGGCATATTTACTTTTATCTCTACCCTTCTTGCTCCAACATAGGTGTTCGAATAGTTCTGGCCTCTTCTGTCAAGAAGAAGGGTGGTTACTGGGCCTATGTACTTGTCCGGCATTATTACAGAGGCTTTGATGTAAGGCTCTTCAGTAAGCTCAATACGGGAAGGGTCGGGATACAGGTTGGGATTGTCAATGTACTTTACCTCTCCATTGGTAAGCGTAACCCGGTACAGCACTGTAGGAGCTGTGAGAACCAGGCTCATACCGAATTCCCTCTCCAGCCTCTCCTGAACCACTTCAAGGTGAAGAAGCCCAAGGAACCCGCACCTGAAGCCAAAACCTAGACCAACAGAATTAACCTTTTCAAACACAAGAGAAGCATCGTTGAGTTTAAGCTTGTCCATAGCCACGGTAAGATCGTTGTAATCTTCGCTGGAAATGGGAAAAAGGCTGGAAAACACAACAGGTTTCGCCTGGGCAAAACCATCGAGAAGTTCCTGTGCCGGATCCTGTTTTGTGGTGATGGTTTCACCGCTTCTTACATCACTCACACTTTTTATTCCCGCAATCAAATAACCCACATCGCCGTTGGGAAGAATTTTACACTTATCTCTTTTTATACCAAGATGACCTATTTCCTCGATGCGGTATTCATTGCCTCTGGCCATGAGCAATATTTCCCTGTCGTCTCTCATTACACCATCCACAACACGGAAATACGCGATAACACCTCTGTACGGGTCAAAAATACTGTCAAACACTCTGGCGCGAAGCGGGGCGTCAGGGTCTCCGGATGGCGGCGGTATTCGCTGCATTATTGCTTCCAGAAGCTCGTCGACACCCTGACCTGTTTTGGCACTTACAAGCACTGCTCCGTCAGGGTCAAGCCCCAGTTCATTGTCAATTTCATACAGGGTTTCATCTATGTTCGCAGACGGCAGATCAATTTTGTTAACAACAGGAATTATCTCCAGCTCCTGCTCCATGGCCTTGTAGAGATTGGCCACCGTCTGTGCCTCAACACCCTGGGCTGCGTCTACAACAAGAAGAGCACCCTCACAGGACGCAAGAGCTCTGCTTACTTCGTAGCTGAAATCCACATGGCCCGGTGTGTCGATAAGATTAAGCTGAAACCTCTCACCTGCCTTGCTTTTCGCATACATTGTTACGGCAGAACTCTTGATGGTTATACCCCGCTCACGCTCTATATCCATAGAGTCGAGCATCTGATTGTGAAACTCCCGCTCGGTTACAGAACCAGTTACCTGAAGAAGCCGGTCAGCAAGGGTCGATTTACCATGATCAATATGAGCTATTATGCAGAAGTTCCGTATATTTTTTTGCAAGTTTTTCCTCCATTGTTGAGTGTAATATGTTTGGTATTCGGTTGCCGTTCCAAACAGCTTAAAAGAGGGGAAGAAAATGCCTATTTTTAAAAAGGATAAAAAGCAGAATAACACAAACCCTGAGCCATCGAATAATCCCCTGCAGATTATCAACAACTGCAAAATTGGAGAGGGAACGAAGATCTGGAATTTTGTAAACATCTACGAGTGTGAGATCGGCAGCGACAGCATGGTGGGCTGTTTCTGTGAAATTCAGAGTGGTGTAAAAATTGGCGACCGTACCAGAATTCAAAGCCACTCATTTATCTGCGATCTGGTTGAAATCGGCAACGACTGTTTTGTAGGGCACGGAGTGATGTTCATCAACGACGTATACCCCCCCCAGCCCGACCGCTCAGAATGGAAGAAAACGGTGATTGAAGACGGTGTAAGCATTGGCTCCAACGCAACAATTCTTCCGGTAAGAATAGGCAGAAACGCTGTAATCGGGGCCGGTGCCGTTGTAACAAAGGATATACCTGAAGGGGCAGTTGTTGCGGGCAACCCTGCCAGTTTCCTCCGATACCGCAATGGTTCGAAAGGGGAGTAACCGCATTTGAAATCAAGGACATACAGGGTAGTTCCCAGAATACCCGATACCCTCGACGACCTGAAGAAGATAGCTGAGAACACATGGTGGTGCTGGAACAAGAAGGCTGTTGAGCTTTTCAGATCCATGGATCAGGATCTCTGGGAAGTAACACATCACAACCCAACTCTGCTTCTGGGAAGAATCAGTCAGAAACGACTTGAGGAACTCTCTGAAGACCCTGTGTTTCTCTCTGCAACGAACGAAGTTTCGACACTGATGAACGAATACCTCAGCCGTCCCACATGGTTTGAAAAACACCATTCTCGCGCACTGAACCAGGGAGAAGTAATAGCCTATTTTTCAGCGGAGTTCGGCCTGCATGAAAGCCTGCCCATATACTCCGGCGGGCTGGGCGTGCTGGCAGGCGACACCCTTAAAAGCACCAGCGATCTGGGGCTTCCTGTGGTTGGTGTTTCAATACTGTACAGACTGGGTTACTTCAACCAGTATCTGAACAGCGACGGCTGGCAGCAGGAAAACTACACGGTGAACGACTATTCAAACATGCCGGTGGAAAGAGTGAAGGACTCAAACGGTAACGCTGTAACAATCGTGGTACCCATGGGAACCGAAAGAGTGCTCGCAGCCATCTGGAGAATCAAAGTCGGCAGGGTTAAACTGTTCCTTCTTGACACCAACCTTCCTGAGAATACACCGGAAAACAGAGAGATAACAGGGCAGCTTTACGGTGGCGACAAAGAGATGCGTATCCGCCAGGAAATACTTCTGGGTGCAGGAGGTATCATGGCTCTCCGAGCCATGGGCCTTACTCCGGTTGTAAGGCACATAAACGAAGGGCACTCAGGTTTTCTTATCGTTGAGATGATGGCACACTACATAGAAACCGGGCTTTCCTTCGCGGAAGCCAGGGAAATGGTTACAGCGGGAAACATCTTCACCACCCACACGCCGGTTCCCGCTGGCAATGAAGAGTTCCATCACGACCTTGTGTTAAGGTACCTTCGACCATACCTGGATAGGGTTGGCCTTAACAATCAGACCTTTCTGAAATACGGCAGCCAGTCTTCTTCTCCGAACTTCTCTATGACCGTTTTTGCCCTCAACTTCTCAAGAAAAGCCAATGGAGTAAGCAGACTTCACGGAGAAGTATCAAGGAAAATCTGGAGAAATGTATGGCCGAGGCTACCTGAAACAGAAATACCGGTTGGCTACGTTACAAACGGCGTTCACGAGAGTACATGGGTATCCGAAGAGATAAGAAGACTTCTTCAGAGGTATGTTGGAAGTACATCTCCCAGGAATCCGGAGGACGAAAATTTCTGGAAAAAAGTAACAAAAATACCAGATTCAGAACTCTGGCGGGCCCACGAAAGATTAAGAGCCCGTTTGGTTGACTACTCAAGACTCAGGTGGGCAAATCAACTGGAAGCCATGGGAATCAGAGGTCTCCCCCAACAGAGCATGCCCGTTCTGAATCCCGATGCGTTGACTATAGGATTTGCCAGAAGATTCGCCACCTACAAAAGAGCATCGCTTCTTCTCAGTGACCTTGATAGATTGACGAAACTGTTGAACAACAGTTCAAGGCCTGTACAGGTTGTTTTTGCAGGGAAAGCCCATCCTCACGACAACGGCGGCAAAGACCTTATAAGAGAGATATTCCACGCATCACTGAGCAAAGAGCTGTACGGAAAACTCGTCTATCTGTCTGACTACAACATGAACATGGCAAGATACATGGTTCACGGTGTGGATGTATGGCTTAACACACCAAGAATTCCAATGGAGGCAAGCGGAACCAGCGGCATGAAGGCTGCAATGAACGGCATCCCGCACTGCAGCGTGCTGGATGGCTGGTGGGCAGAAGGCTACCGCCCGGACAGAGGCTGGGCCATTGGAAACGGGGAGACCTATGAAGACCCTGCGGTGCAGGACAGAATAGAAGCAAAGGCGCTGTACGATCTGCTGGAGAACATGATCGCTCCTCTGTTTCACGACAGAAGCAACGGAGGCATACCCACAGGCTGGACAGCAATGATGAAACAATCTATGCATATGGCTCTTTCAGAATTCAATACGAACAGAATGGTTGCCGAGTATACAGATAACTACTACATGCCTGCTCTGAGTTTTGCCAGATCTCTTGGTGTTAACAACATGGAGGGAGCCAGGGAACTGGCGAACTGGAAGGAAGCAGTTCGTGAGAAATGGCAGGGTATAAGTATTGCAGCAGTGGAGCCCCTTGAGATACCTGATACACTCACTGTTGGTGACAGTATAAAAGTTACTGCAAAACTGCGAGCTCCAGGGCTCAGCGCGGAAGATCTGTCGGTTGAAGCCCAGTTTGGTGAAGCTTCAGGTGATGACTGGTTGTCGGGAAGAACTTCCACTGTGTTGAAATTCGACAGAGAAGAAGATGGAATACTGCTGTTCAGCGGATCAATTCCGTGCATGGAGGCAGGAAAGTTCGGCTTTACTGTAAGAGTTCTGCCGGCACACCCCAGATACGGCAGGGTAGTGGAGCCAGGTCTTGTTCACTGGTGGGAGTAGAAAACAACACCTCGGAACGGTCAGATAGCATTACTGTACACGTATGCTCTTCCAGGCGTATCGCACAAT
>CAZRXU010000052.1:9968-17481 GCA_964604135.1 uncultured bacterium
GAACGGTCAGATAGCATTACTGTACACGTATGCTCTTCCAGGCGTATCGCACAATACAACAACACAATCGTTTCCAGGCGCAGAAAACACTGCTTCAGCATAGTTGAAACAGAATATTGAAGGGGCAAATATCATGTTTTCGGTGTTAAGAACCGAAACCCGGTTGTCGGACCTTCTGGGGGCAAGAATAACGTCAGTTCCAGGCATGAGAAAACAGTATTTGTACGTATTGATACACTCAACAACATCCAGTTTTGACCTCGTATCACCATCGATCAGGTAAACCCTTGGTTTAATTGTGTACTGGTTGAAAACAACGATGTTACCGCTGGTGTTGTATAGAAACGGGCCAATCCTTTCCGGCATCGGAATTGAATCAGTTCTCTCAAATGTATCTGTGTTAATCTCAATAAGATATTCCCTACTGGAATTACTGAGCAGAAGCCTGTCTCCCTCAACCGATAACGCTGTCCGGGTGATTGGCCAGGAGGCTGAATACTCTTTCTCAACCTGCCCTGTAACTGCGTTTATCTTTCTGACAAGCCACTCCGGTCCTATAAAACTCACAACAAGCGAACTGCCGCTGTCAATTGAATACAGGCTGGTTATTGAAGATTCATTGGCGCAGAGCAGTTCCGGAGTTCCTCCCCCTGAAAGGGACAGCCTGTAGATGTCTTTTGTGTTGCCATCAGAAACAAACAGTGTTTCTGTTGAACGGGCAAAACAGGATGCTCCAGGGTAGAAACCAAGAGCCAGTGTGTCTTTCTGCACAAGAGAATCGGGGTTGGCCAGATTGGGATCAGTAGACGAAAAAGAAATTACAAACTGGCTTGTGCGATCGAGAATGTAAACCGTTTGCTGATAGATAAAACCATATTCAAACATCGCCGGAATTGCTGTATAACCGAACAGATTTGAAGGATAATCAGGATTCACATACTGAGCAGGCCCTGTAGGTTCAAGAGCGTCAACACAACCGGAGAACAATACTAATAGCAAAAGTACAGCCGACACCGCAGTGAAATTCGTGAATGCTTTCAAATTAATCTCCTTTGACGAAAACAGTCGCCCGGCCCGGTATTGTTGTTCTGGAAACAGCAACTATGTAATCCCCATCACTTGAAACACAAGTTGCACCTATCCTGCTGTTCAGTTCAAGCGACGGAGCAAAAACCATGTTATCCATGTTGAGAACAGAAACCCTTTTATCCTGGTTTCTTGGAAGTACTAAAACATCTGTTCCTGGGATTCGGCAGTTTATTAGGTAAGAGTTGTAGGGCCTGGATCTGTATTCCTCTTCACCCGTAACAAGGTTTACTTTCACCATATACGGTCGCCGGGATGCAGCGTCCAGAACAACAAGGCTTCTGGAGTTGGAGGTAAAAGACATTGTTCCAATGCGCATGGGCATGAACAGTGTATCGACAGATGAAAGATCTGCAGCATCAAACAAATCTATGCTTTTCCCGCCTGAATTACCTGCAGCTATAAGGCTGTTGTCGGGAGAAAGCTCCAAACGGGAAACAGGGTATTCCAGTGAAACACTGGCCGCCTGGGTCCAGTCTGATGTTGAAACCGCTTCAATGTGCCACGGGCTGCCAAGCGACCCCAGAAACAGTGTTTCTCCGTCTGACGACAGCTGTACAGTACTTATGGATGAAGAGTTGTCGTAAACTCTAGTCCATTTCAAAGATTCGGTGTTCAACATGTATACATCACTTGAATTGTAACCGATGATGTAAATACAATCCCCGAATGGTGGCGAGAGCATACACCCGGGAGAAAAATCTACCACAACGGTATCACAGATCTGCGGGTTCACCATGGCTTCTGAAACATCTTTGTAATAAATCCTGCTTTTTGCCGGTTCCGATATCCATACAACTGAGTCCCCGTGGGAAAATACAGCGGCATATGGTTGCTGCCCGCAGTAAAAAAAGCCCTTGAATTGATCTGCATAAGAAGGATTGACATACTGCGTCGGACCTGCCGGGTCTGTAGACAAACAATCTGCAGTAAACAGTATGACAACACACAGAGTCAAAACACTTGTCTGTTTTTTCACCACTCCCCCTTTCACAACTTTACGCAATATATATGAACATCAAACAAGAGGGGAGCTGACACGTTGAAAGTCTTTATTATCTGCATACTGGCCTTTTCTCTGTCTGCATATGCAGGAACCACTGGAAGAATTGCCGGGGTTGTGCACGACACAGAGGGAACCCCTGTGGTGGGAGCAACCGTAAGAATTATTGGAACGGAGTTCGGTACCATGACCGACAGCAACGGCGAGTACCTTATCCACAATCTGAATCCCGGCAGTTACACACTTCAGGCCAGAATGGTTGGAAAAGCTGAACAGACTGTTGAAGGCATTCTGGTTTCTGCCGACCTCACCACAAGAATTGATTTCGAGCTGGGAGATACGGCAACGGGAAGTACGGTTATTACAGTTACTGATCAACGAGGCCTGATAGTTTTCGATGAAACCTCTTCTGTGAATATCATCAGCAATGACGATATACAGGCAATGCCGGTTACATCCATTCGAGATTTGATTGCAATGAACTCGGGAGGTGTGTCAGCAGGCAGCAATTTTCACATGAGGGGCGGCCGCACAGGTGAAGTAATTTACATGGTTGACGGAATCATAATGAACGATCCTGCAACAAATCTCTTTACCATGGAAATTCCGCTTTCAGCTGTTTCCGAAATTTCAATAACCTCCGGAGGGTTCAGCGCTGAATACGGTGGAGCTCAATCCGGTATTGTCAACATCATTACCCGTGACGCCACAAACAAGTTTATAATGTCACTGAATGGAGGGGGGGGCGCATTCTCTGAAACCGGTGACGCGAGTTTGAATACAACGGAACACTCTGTCTGGGAAAATCAGATTTACCATGGCGATGCGTTCAAAGGAGAAGGTGCCATAGGCGGCCCCACTTTCCTGCCCGGAGAAAGCGGCTTTTTTGCCTCTGGCTCTTACAATCGAAGTGGTTTCAACCACGCAGACAGCAGAGGCAACTGGGACAACAGCACAATCGAGACCATCAGCGGTACGGCAAAGCTTTCATGGAAACCTACACCGATGACCAGAGTTGTTGCCAACTTCTACATGTCAAACGGAGAAAAAGGCTGGCGTGACTGGTTTTGGTCAAGAACTGTAGAGCACTATGTAAACGATGGTGACACTCTGTACTATTCCAGAGCAAACGACAGGGCTCTTCCAGTTAGAGAGCAGACCAGATTCTCTCCTGGTATCGCAATTACACACTCATTCAACGAAAGAAGCTTCATTGAACTCAAACTGAACCTTTATCACACCGAAGAAACCCATGGTATTACAGACTCTACAGGCAATATCATCGGCGAGGATTTTTCTGCAGATGAATGGCTGGCATACAAAGCACCAGACAGGTTTGAAGACAGAGATCACTTTTTCAGAAGCGGACATATTGACTGGATCAGGCACGAATCTGAAAGCGATGTAGTAACAGTAAGAACAGACTATACAAATCAGTTGAATGCTTACCATCAGCTTAAAGCAGGTTACGAAGGCAGGTTCTTCAATTCGGAAGGGTGGAACATTTACTCCCCTCCCAGACACACAGTTACATACTCTTCCTGGGAAGGGTCACCAAGATTCAGTGGAATCTATGCTCAGGACAGAGTCGAGTACACGGCAGGCTTGATAGCAAATATAGGTGCAAGAATTGACATAATTGACCCCAACGATGAAAACAGCAGTGTGAAGTACAAGTTCAGCCCCAGACTTGGAGTTTCCCACCCTGTTTCAGATAGAGACATGATCCGGGCCAGCTACGGGCATTACTACCAGGTTCCCGGGCTGAGCATGATGTACTACGAAAGTCAATCCAGCTCTTCGTCGTCGGGAGAGCCGCTTTCCGGCAACCCCAATCTGGATCCTGAAGAAACTGTAGCCTATGAGCTAGGTATAAAGCATATATTTGACCCGTTTACCCTTGTTGAACTGGTAGCATACAACAAAACCATAACAGGGCTTGTTTCAACAAACCTTCAGGAGAGTACCGAGGAATTCTGGCAGTATGTAAACAGCGACGGAACTGGTGCTGTATGGGGTGTAGAACTGGGGCTTATAAGAAGGTCATCAAGGTATTTATCTTTCGCGGCAAACTACTCTTACAGCGTGGCAAAGGGAAGAGAATCTTCTCCCACCGAAAACTACTCATATGGCTGGGGAACCCAGTCTCCGATTCCACGGGACGATGTGTATCTGGACTGGGATCAGAGGCACACAGCAAATGCTTCAGCTGGCCTGATGATAGAAAAAGGAGATACTTTTCTGGGGCAGAGGTGGCTTGAAGGATTTGGTTTCAGAATCAACTCTTCATACGGAAGCGGTATACCATACGACAACGCTTCACACGGTACACACCCATTTTTCAGGAATCAGAAAAGATACCCGTGGAGAATGAACACTGATCTTCGTGTTGAAAAGAGGTTCTGGGCAGGTGGTTTGACCTTCAATGTCTACATGGATGTGTACAATCTGTTCAACAGAACAAACCTGGATCACATCTACAATGTGGACTGGTACGATGCAGATCAGGACGGAGACGGCAAGCCCGACCATATTGCAGGTGGTCCTGCAAGGAACCCAAACGCATATTCACCGGCAAGGCACTTCTTCTTCGGTGCTGATATCAGGTGGTAACAGGTTTTTCAGAGGTATGAGATGACCTCATCATTTCAATTGCAGACGATACTGAGGTAAGCACTTTCTCCGGGGCGGAAGCTCTTTTCAACTTTCCCCCGGAGTTCTTCTCAAGGTATGTTTTAAGGGCATTTATCCCTTCGGTTTTTCCAGACTTGACCAGAATTGCCAGCCCGTCATTCATCAGTTCTTCGTCATCAAATGGTATTCCACGACAACGGGAAAAAGCCGTTCTGAAGTGACGCTGAACAGCTTTATCGTCATGAACCTTCATGAAGAAACGCATCAGTGTTTTACGGGATGAAGGAAGAGTGTGCATCAGACGGAGCATAGCTGGAATAAGCCCCCTCTCAGCATAATTTGCCTTTGACAGAACATCCACAGCCACGGCTGTAACATCCGATGAAGGATCGCCTATCATATTGCTTGCGAAAAGTAGAGCTTTCTCTTCCGACACTTTCATCAGTGAAACCAGAGCTTGTCTTCTTACTCTGTCGTCGGAGTCGTCGCACAACCTTTCAAGAACGGGAATAGACCTCTCAGACCCCAGATCCCCCAGAAGAGAAATCAGATTCCGCATAATATACCAGTCCTGCGCAACAAATCTTCCGGTTTCTCTGTCTCTTACAGAAAGCCCACCGCGCTCCAGTTCATCAATCCGATTGTGAAACATAAGCAGATATCCGGCACCGAACCTTCTGAGCACTGAATACACTCTTGCTCTTATATCGCGCCTTCTCTCAAGAAACAAATCGACAAGACGCATTCCCAGATTTCTGAACATCACCTGAGCAGTAACCTTCTCGGCAGCCTGGTATCTGCTCTCGTCTGACTCCATGAATGCCTGCAGAATAACATCTGCTGCCTCCGGCGTGTCAATTCTTCTGAATGCTTCTGAAAGACCCCTTCTGAGAGCGCTGGCGTGTGCCGGAGTATCAACTGGAAGCAGTCTGCAATCGGAGATTGTAGACACCAGCTCAGAGGCTGATGTCAGCCTCCCCGTTGCAATAAGCCGTTCACAGACTGAGCCGAGGAGAATAATAGAAGCAAAAAGCGAATCAGGCAGCAGTCTGCCCTGCAGAAGAAGCCCTCTGACATTATCGGTTACATGCATTACTGTGTGTACTTTTCCCCTCTCAGCACCAATGCAGGCGAGCTGATTGAGTTTATCAAGGGCATCCAGAATGAAATCGGTATTCTCACTGTCAAGGTCTTCCAGATTCTTATCTATTATTTTTCTCAGGGAACCCCATGCCAGTGTTTTCTGTAGTTCCCTGCTTACTAAAATACCCTTCTCCAGAATAGTAGGGTCGAGCGTAGCAACAAAATCCGCCAGCATCGATCTGTACTTTCCAGAGCCCGATGCAGCCTCCTCAAGAATTCTGGAAAGAGCATCGCCAAGCTGCTGTGTAGGGATATCTTTGATGGAATCTCCCTTTTGCAGCCTGTCTATCAGCTCTCTGAAAATCAGATCTTCCAGAGTAGAATCTACTGAACCGGTAACAACTTCAGAAACAAGTTTGCCATCCCTTGCCACAAGAGCGTACCTGAATTCGTCAACTGAAATGTTCTCCAGCCCCCTTGTACGGCACATCTCATTGAGGCCGCCTCGCTCTCTGATCTGTGGAGCCTTGCGGTTAAGAAGTTCGATAAAGTTGAAAAGATTCTCTGAATCTAGGCCCAGCTGGAAGGAAATACTGTTGATTCTTCGCTCTGTAAGGTGAGCCAGCAAATTCTTTGTTGATTTTGACCTTGACTTCACCTTGACATTGTTCAGCATCAGTTCCCCGCCCAGTATTGTCAGAGCAACCATACCGGCTTCACTGTCTGCAAATGACTCAAGAAGTTCGATAAAGGAATCCAGTGCAGGTACAATAGACGGATGATCCGCCGGATACATGCTTATGGTTCGAAGAAGAAGACTGAACCTGGTAACCAGATTCTGCGACAGCCTTGCCAGCGCAAGAGGAGACAGTGTACTGGATCCTGTTTTTACGTAAGCCTTTATATTCGCTCCGGAAACAAGCCTCGGCCTGCTGTCAAGATCAATCCTGTATTTCCAGCTTTTGTCTTTCTCGCGCGTGAAGTCGAGTTCTTCAAGAACCTCTTCCACTTTCTTCCAGATTCCAGATGGCCAGGCACCGGATTCTGTTCGAAGAATCTGAGATCCCTCGTCCTCTCCGCCACAGATTGTAGCTAAGAGAGATGAGCCGGACAATGAACCTGCTGCACGCCCGGCATCTTTAACATCCTGCCAGGCAAGACAACCTGCTTCCAGCAAAAGGGAACACCTTGCCGAAAAATTCAGCTTCTGATCTCCATCGAGATCTTCCACTGTTTTCCAGACCCGGACAAGGTCTGAACACAGAGGTTCAGTCTCTGTAAGCAGTTGCTTGTAAGACATACGAACCATTTTGTCTGCAAAGGAAGCAGCGTCAATAATTGTAAAAAAAGCAAGACAGTGGGCAGGAGAGGCAACAGCGTTGCGATCAAGATCAACAAACAGCTCAACAATTTCGTGACCGTCGGGCAGTTTATGCAGCAATTCTTCCGTACGGGTACTGGAATCAGGTGCTGATGCTAGAGCTTCAACAATCTTGCTTACATTAACTTCCATATACCCCCCCGAGGTTATTAACGTTGTTCGAGGATATACTCAAATACAGAGAACTTGACAATTCCTGAAAATTTGTAATCTTAAGCACATCAGCGGGAGCGGAAGGGAGCTGGTGTTCCTCTCGGACTTCAAATCCGACGTCGGGTGCTAGAACCATCCTGGGTGGGTTCGATTCCCACACGTTCCCGCCATTT
>CAZRXU010000053.1:0-8301 GCA_964604135.1 uncultured bacterium
ATTCCTACCTCGCGATCCATCTGTCCTCTGTTTGCTCCAGCCCTGTAACCAAGAATACCGCTGAGCAACCCCCCTGCAGGGCCTGCTATCATCCAGAATAAGCCTAGCCATTTTGGAGCAAAATCAATGAGGGAAAAACCCGCCATTAGAATTATGCCCCAGACAACATATATGGATGCCGGGGAAATTGAGTTGTCAGACTTTGCCACCAGGTCTTTTACGTACCCGATATCTGATTCGATTTTGCTGTTAGTCATATTCTCCTCCTTTGTGTTTTTAGAGTACTCTAATTTATAGAGTATATGCGTGTCGCTGTCAAGAGTAGCGAATTTACCTACTAGATCTGTTTAACTGCTGTAATGTTCAGCCAGATGGTTTCTGTACGGTGAAGGCCATCGGCGCTGTCTGCAGCATTCTTTACCTTCAAGCCGCAGTCTTCGATTTGCTGCAGCCACCAGGGTCTGTCTTTAAGGGTAAAAAGCCGGGGGTCATTAGCAGGCTGTTTTTCGCGGGTGGTGCATACAGATATGAACAGCACACCACCAGGTGAAAGAACTCTTGATATCCAATTCAGAGTATCTGCAATATCACTCTCTGTAAGGTGCATAAGAGTTGCTATGGAATAGATTCCGTCGTAGCAGCATTTCAATGATGTCAAATCGCTGGGGAGTTGAAGCAGCATAAGATGTTTGTCGAGCTCAGGATGAATACGGGATGCTCTGGTAAGCATTGCATCACTGCCATCTGTAGCGGTGAAGGCTCGGAAACTGGAATTGTTGATGAGAAAGGCAGCATCTCTTCCGGAACCGCAGCCTAACTCGAGAACATCACAGCACTTGTGTAAACAATCAAGCAGCTGTTTCTGCAGTATTGAAACATCTGTAGATTCGTACCTTGCTGAAAGGGCTTCAGCATTTTGCGTGTACTGTACAAGAGTATAGTTTATGTTCAAGATTCAAGAGCCTTTTCAATTACTTCCATGTAAAGATCAACACCGGGATGAATCAGTTCATCGGGAAAATCATAATCCGGTGTGTGAAGTGACGCAGTATTCAGACCTGCTCCAAGGCCGAACAGAGCACCGGAATACCTGCCGGTAAAATGTCCGAAGTCTTCCGACCAGGGAAATGGATTTCCCGGCTCAATACACTCAAGCCCCAGATATTCTGCTGACTGTGCAACAATGGCTGCAGACAGGTCAGAGTTAACCGCTGCCGGGAAAACATCAGTCCAGCTTACGCTGTACCTCAGACCTTCACTGTGTGCGATGTTCTTTATCCGCTTAACAACACTGTCAGAAAGTGTACCCAGCTCAATGTCTGTCGGTGCCCGAAGAGTAACCAGAATATCAGCATTCCCAGGGGAAGTTCCGAAGGCATTTCTGCCCATGTTCACATACACAACAGTGGCAAAAACTCCTTCCCGATTTCCCTGAATACTCTCAAAATAATAGATAAGTGCAGCAACTGCTTTTGCAGGGCTTAATCCTTTACTGGGTTCGGCAGCATGTGAGCTGAACCCTGTAAGCCTTACTACAAGCCCTGCTGAAGCGCTTGAAAAGGTTCCAGGTCTTACTATTACTGACGCCACGGGAAATCCTGGAAGGTTGTGGAGGGCGAAACACATGTCAGGAGACCACCGCAGGTCATGTATGGTGCTTCCGGCTCCTGTGCCTGTTTCTTCCGAGGGCTGGAAGAGAAGAACGACAGTTCCTGTTGCTGGTCTTGAGTCTGAAAGAGATGACGCAACTCCGCACAATATGGCCATGTGTCCATCATGCCCGCACTTGTGTGAAACACCTTGATGCAGACTTCTGTACGGCAGTTCAGTATTTTCAGAAACAGGTAGAGCGTCCATCTCGCATCTCAGCAGAACTGTTTTACCAGGGGCCTTCCCGGAAAAAACAGCGACAATACCGTGCCCCCCCAGGTTGCCGGTAAGAGAATCCGGTTTAAGCTCACTGAGGAAACTGTGCAGAGTCTTTGATGTAAGCCGCTCTTTCCCGGAAAGTTCAGGGTGTCTGTGAAGTTCGTGCCTTAGCTCAATCAGTTTCTTTAAAGTCACGGAATATTCCTTTCATCATGACGTACAATTATAAACCATGGAGAAGTTGGAACATGTTTGCGGCAGATTACCTTGACACAGTGGAACCGGCCTGCCTATTGTCAACAGGCCAGCCGTGTTTGCTACGGGAGATTTTCTGAAAGGAACCTTTGAGCTACGCACCAATGTTTGTGATAGAAAAGATCCGGAAAGGTGAGGTTTCAGGAAGTTTCAACGGTGCGGTTCTTCTGGCTGACATAATAGGGTTCACATCCAGATTTGACAGAATGACTGGCCTTGGCGCAGAGGGTGCCGAGATTATATCAAGCGAAGTAAGCAATACCCTTTCGGCTGTCGTAGGGGTTTGTTCTGCCTTTGGAGGGTTTCCGGTTTCTTTTGCCGGTGATGCTGTTACTGTTGTATTTCCCGGTGGGCTGGAGGCTGCGAACTCCGCCAACCGGAAAGTTCGTCTTATAAGCAGTGCAGACTTTCTGCCCCTTAGAAGTTCCGTTGGAGAAGGTCGCATTGTGTGGAATGCTGTACCTATGGAGGGCTGGACATTTTACAGCTTTCAGGGATCGGCAGTAAGACAGGCTCTTGCCCTGGACTACAGCAATTCGGAAAAGCAGATATCCCTGCCGGCAGCGGAGGGCGAATCATCCGCAATGGTTTCCGGTGACCTGCCATCGGAGAGCTTCATTTCAAGAGAGCTTTTTCCCGGGGAGATAAAGAACGAGTTCAGACAGGTCATCAACATCTTCCTCTCTCTTGAAAACCGTGGTGGAGGTAACTGTCCCACAGAGTTTCAACATCTGGTTCTCGGTCTTGCCGAAGATATTGGAGGTTTTGTCTCTGGTCTTGAGGCAGGAAAAGACGGCTATCACATTCTTGTTGTTTTCGGTGCTCCTGTTTCAAATGAGGATGATTCGCAAAGAGCCGATTACTTTCTGCAACAGGTATTTGCTCTGTCAAACGGTCGTGTAAAAGCGGGAATAGCAATGGGGCTGGTTTTCAGTGGATTGCTGAAAACGCCCCTCCTTGAATCATATACAGTTTTGGGGCCTTCGGTTAACCTTGCTGCCCGTCTTCACAGTGTTGCAGGGTGGAATTCGGTGTACAGTGGGCCTGTGTTCAACCGTGTTTCCCGTTTGAAACTCCGTCGAACGAAAGAAATTGCCCTGAAGGGAATAGCTCTTCCTGTTCAGGCAACGGTTATTTCTCCGTGGCAGAGAAGAGCAGAGTCAACAGATCCGGTTCCTCCATTGATAGAGAGAGATTTGCTGCTGGCAAAGTTCGAAACAAAGCTTAAGGAAGATGGGGTGCAACTGCTTATTACCGGGGTTTCAGGAATAGGAAAAACCAGATTTGCTGAGGAATTGTGTACACGAATGAAAGGTGTGTACATCCTTCCTGTTCGCAGTGAAGGCATGTCCGGTGAGGGTTCCGGTATACATTCCAGGTGGCTGGGAGAATGGATGGGGTTTGATACGGTAGAAGGCGGGCTTGTATCGTTCCGGGAAAAACTCTACAGTTTTATTGGTCTTCTTGAAGATCAGGGCAGTTCCGCAGCCAGGGAATGTGCCGACGAGCTGCTGAGAGCAGAATCTGTTCTTGCTGCCATGGCTGGTTTTCAGTGGGAAAAATCGCTTTATCAGGGGCTCGACCCCAGGGGCAGATTTCAGAACACGGTTTCGGTAACTTCTGCGTTTATAAAAGGGCACTGTCTGTTGCACAGAACCGTAATGGTCTTCGATGATATACAGTGGCTGGACGGGGATTCAGTAATGCTTCTTGCTGCCGTTCTGAAGGAATTGGAATTAAGCAGGCCTGCTGTTCTTCTTATTGCCAGGCCCGGGCTGAACCAGACTGTAGATGAACTGGGTCTTACTCCTGAAGAAACTGGTCTGCCTGCTCTTTCCCGGCAGGGATGCCGAAGTTTTCTGCAGTGGAGCTTAAGCAGAGAGCCTTCAGAAAAGCTGCTGAATTGGTTTCAGGCACGAACTGAAGGCATACCCTTTTTCATGGAGCAGTATGCCATGATGCTTACTTCGTCTTCTGATCCACCTGATGTAGAGAGTTTTCCTGGAAGTATTCACGCGCTTCTCGTAGCAAGGCTGGACAGACTTAATTCGGATCTTAAAGAGGCAGTACTTACAGCCAGTGTTCTTGGAAGAGTGTTTGATCCGGGAGTTCTGCGTGGTTTAATGAAAGAAATTGGCCTGAACAGTGTTCTTCGCAGCGGAGAGGCTGAAAGGGTGTGGGAGCACACAGCAGACGGCTTGTACAGCTTTGTTCATGTTCTTCTTCAGGAGGCGGCTTACAATCTTCAGCTTCATTCGGAGAGAAAAATACTTCACATGAAAGCCGCAGAAATAATGCAAAGCATGTGGTCTTCTCTACCGGAAAAGGCAAGAAGCATAGCCTGGCACCTGGAAAAATCTGGTCAGTATGAGGAAGCTGCATCACAGTACTTTACGGCAGGGAAATACTCGTATTCAAGAAGACTGATTACCTCCTGTCAGGAGCAGATAAGAAAGGTTCTTGAGTTGTCGAAGGATGTTTCAACCAGGCTGGATGCACATGAAATGATCTATGAACTTCATGTTTCAACAGGGAATCTGGATCTTGCCGGGAAAGCCATAGAGTCGGCATCCAGGGAAAACCTAGTGCCAGATGGTTGGGCACGGGTTCAGCTGATGAGGGCTAACCTTGCCACCAACATCGGCAAATCTCATGAGGCAGAGACCCTGTTGGAGGGAATTGAAATAGCTAACCCTGAACTACGGGCTGAAGTGCTTAACCTTAGAGGCCGCATACTTATGCTTCAGGCAAGAACAGAGGAGGCGATGGATCTTCTGCTCGGCGTATACGAGGAGTTCAAGGATGGAACAGATGAACAAAAGCTGCTTGCTGCGAAAGCACTGGGAAACGCTTCTGGCTGCATGCTTCGACTGGATATGAGAAAACAGGCGGAAAAACCGCTGAAGCAGGTTCTGTCCTATGCTGTGAGAACAGGTAATCTTGTTATGGAAACTCTTTCCGTGGGTAATCTGGCTCTGGTTTATAAATACCTTCCCGGCAGGCAGAAAGATGCCATCAGCATGACAAGAAGGCACCTTGAATTGGCTAAGAGAACGGGAAGCCGTCTGCTGGAACTTCAGGCAATTGGAAACCTGGGCTCGCTTCTGGAAAGAGAGGCTTCCACGCCGGAGGTATTTGAACTGCTTGAAAGTGCAGTGGAACTGTCGCGTAAATACGGTGGTCTGGAGGCTCTTTCCATCTCTCTTGCCAATCTGGGGCGGGCTTTTCAGCGGGTGGGAAAACTGGAAAAGGCTCTGGAGCTGATGAAGGCATCGCTGGCTGTCTGCGAAGAACATGGAATTGACCTGCATCGTATTGATTACGCATTTGAAGTAGCTCATGTTTTACTTGATCTGGGCAGGCTTGATGAGGCGGAAAATCTGTTTTCAGAAACAAGCAACAGACCTGGAATTGAAACCTACAATTACAGCATTACCTGGTACAAAGGCAAGCTTTTAAGGCTTCAGGGGAAGCGTGAGCAATCGCGAAAAATACTCACCGAGGGATTGAAGTTAATCGAATCTCCAGAGCTGAAATTCAAACTGCTGGAGCAGTTGTACATGCTTACAGAAGATAAGAAAACCCTTGAAGAATGCCTGAAGTATGGTGAACAAATGCAGAGATCTGCCCCGAGGTGGTATTTCGAAACAGTTCTTGATAAGCTCCGAAAAATGGCAGGCAGCACAAAAACGGAAAAATAGGCATATAGAGTGTTCAGAATCATGGAAGCCGGATTCAGTGCCCTGCAACAGTTTGACCGGTGCGCCGGCAGTCGTTATGATTTTCCGGACACAGGTTACAGCGTTAAGCAGTGAATTAGAGATTTGGGGGAAAGCTGGTGGTACTCAACGCAGGGAAGGAATTGCATCGGATTTCCCAGGTTGAAGAGCTTCTTGAAACTGCTGAAGGTGTACTGAAGGTTGATCTTCTAAATGAACTGGCAGCGCTGGTTCTGCAGGGCAACAGGGAAAGAAGCGAAAACATCAGCTTTCAGGCTCTACAGCTTTCAGAAGCAAGCGGTTACCTATCGGGAAGAGCTGCAGCTCTTTTCGGGTTGGGTGAGGTGGCAAGGCTCAATGGAGATTACCACCATTCCCTTGAAAACTACTCTTCTGCACTGGCTGCTTTCGGTTCGTCCGGTGATCCCATACAGGTTGGTCGGTGTTACAGAAGGCTTGGAGATGTGCAGTTTTACGTAAACAATCTCAGCCTTTCTCTGAAACACTACCTCAGTGCCCTGAGTATTTTTGAAGATGCGGCAGAAAACAACGGTTCGTCCGTGGCAAAGCTGAACTGCGGCCACCTTATGGCAACAATAGGGAATGTACTGAAAGATTCCGGAGATCTTGAAAGCTCTCTTGATTACTACAATCGGTGTCAGTCCATCTATATGCGTGAAGGTTTCACAGTGGGTATGCCCGGTATTCTTTACAATATCGGGGATATTTTTCAATGTCAGGGTAGTATGGATCAGGCTCTTGGCATGTTCAGCAGAGCTCTTGAAGAGGCTGAACAAACGGAGGACAACTACCTTGCTTCCCTGGCTCTCAGTAGCATCGGGTCGGTATATATGGCCAGAGATGATCTGGAAATTGCAGCTGCCCACTTTAAGAAGTCTATTGTTCTTGCCGAGAAACTTGGCAGGAAGAGGGGTATTCTTTCCGTAACGTTAAAGCTTACACAGCTGAACAGAATGCAGGGGGATCTGAAACAGGCCCTCGCGTTTTCAAGAACAGGTGAAAAGCTTGCAGCAGAACTGGAAGACAAGAAAGACCTTGCAGATATTTTTAGGGAGAGGGCTCTTATCTACAAGGGCATGCGGAAGTACAAACTGGCATTCGAGACCAGTCTGGCATTTCAGGCACTTCGGGAGAAGTTTCTTTCCGAGAAGCGGATCCACGAGCTGGATATACTCAGAATAAGATATGAAACAGAAGCAAAGGAACTTGAAATTGGTCGGTTAAAGAGTGAGAGAACTGTACAGCGAAGGATGACAACAGGAGCTTTAACCGGGTTGCTTTTTGCCGGGGTTTCCCTTGTGCTGGCCATCCGAAATGTCCGTTTCAGAATAAAAGCAAACAGGGAGCTTGCCAGCGCTTACTCCCAAGCAGAGAAGCTGTCTCAGATTGATTCCCTTACAGGGCTGGCTAACAGAAGAGCAATGATGGAGAGTCTCAACTCGGAACAGGCACGCTCGGCAAGAACCGGTAGAAGTTTCAGCCTTATCATGGCAGATATAGATAAGTTCAAACAGGTAAATGATCGCTACGGGCATGCCTGTGGAGATGAAGTATTGGTTAAGATTTCTAAAAAACTTCAAGAGGCATTCAGAAAGCAGGACATGATCTCACGCTGGGGAGGGGAGGAGTTTCTGATTCTTCTTCCTGAAACATTCCATCAGGACGCAGTAAGAGTTGCAGAGAAAACAAGAGTTTTTATGGCTGAAACACCTGTTTTATGGAAAGGCAGATCTCTAAGCATAACTTTGACATTCGGTGTTTCAGAAGGAGGCGGTATTCCCGTTGACGATGCGGTTCGAATGGCTGACAAGGCCTTGTACAAAGGCAAGCGCAACGGAAGGAACCGGGTGGAATTCCAGTTGACAAACACTACTGGGTAAGTGTTTCAGAGGTTTTCGTAGTTTTCGAATGCATCGACTATATCAAGGTAAACACCATCAAAACCGGCACTAAGTATTCTGTCCAGATATGAATTACTGTTTCCAAAAATAATCGCCTGCCATTCCGGATACCAATACCGCACCTTGTAGTTTCCGGCCCAGTCAGGGTTTTCAGCCTCAAGCCACTGCGGCTTGCTGCTGTTCCAGCTGTTCTGCCAGTAGAACCGGTAGTTTTCTGCCTCTCCGATGCTCATGTAGCAGATAACCAGCCGGCTTCCACAGTTTTGCTTTGCTTTCAACTGCTGCACCTCTGTCTGGGTGAACATCACTTCGTTGAAGCACAGATCCATGATGATCACATCGTAGTTTGTGGCGGAAACGGCGTTTATGAACTCCTGTTTTGTGCCGAAGTTCTCACCGTTTATAAGATACAGAAAGTTTTTTGCTTGTGATATGTCTGATATATCATCGCTGTTTGTGTTGTATGGCTGTGCCGGGTAGTTCGGGATATTGTTCAGGTCTCTGTGGCTGGCAGCAAAGGCGATGAATCCATTTTG
>CAZRXU010000053.1:8401-16962 GCA_964604135.1 uncultured bacterium
ATCCATTTTGCTGTGAGTAAAGCAGTAATCTGTTGTAAGAACCTCTACGCCGTGCTGTTCACAAACCAGACACAGGTCAAGCATGTGCTGGAAATCCTCTGCGGAGGCTGGCTGATCATCATCATCGTAACCGTAGAAAAGACCTTCTCTGCCTGTTGCATCCAGTGAACTCAGGTAGGCAGATACAGGTGTTCCATTGCCTTCTCCTGTATCGGTAACAAGTTCCTGCCCGTTCTGAGGAATAACGATAAAGGCGCTGTTAACACTTCGAGCGTAGTTCCCTATATCTGTAACAAAGTCGCGCATCTCCTGTCTGTAGTTTACATCGCCTTCAGGGGGGCCCTCCACATTACTGCCGGAGCATCCGCTGTAAAGCAGACAGGTTGCAACACAAATTGATACAGTGAGTTTGATGCCATTCATCCGTTATACCTTTCTACCTGATCATTTCCGTTTATTCCATCCGGATAGTTTTCTCTTAATTCTCTAAGAACTTCAAACTGAGATATAAAATGTGTTTCCAGGCCGGGATCAAACTTGCTGCCGAACATCTTCGCCATTTCCTCTGTAACCAGTTCAAAAGTCCACGGGCTTTTGTATGCTCTGCTGGAACTCAGAGCATCAAATACATCGGCAATTGCTGTGATTCTGGCCATGAATGGTATTTTATTACCTTCAAGCCCCCTGGGGTAACCAGTTCCATCCCAGTTTTCGTGGTGGCACAGGGCGATATCTTTTGCCATTTCGTCAAAGGGAGATTCGCAATTGCGCAGAACTTCCGCTCCTATGATGCAGTGGTTCTGCATAATTTTTCGTTCTTCCGGAGAGAGAGAGGCAGGTTTTTTCAGTATTACATCGCTTATGCCGGTTTTTCCCACATCGTGAAGCATTGCTGCCATACGAAGGATATCTCTGTTGTGAATTCTATCTGTCTCTTCCACATCATTTGTTTTTGCCCAGGAGTCGTATATGGCAACCGAGTAGCTGCCCACTCTGTTTACATGAGGTCCTGTTTCGCCTGGGTCGCGGAGCTCGGTCATGTTAACCATGCGCATAAGCAGTGTTCTGGTCATTATGGCTCTTTCCAGGGCGAGGGCACCAAGAGTTGCATAGTATTTTCCCAGAAGTTCCATTCTGCTGTGAAAGGCAATAAATTCCCTGCCATCTGATCTGGCATTTATCAACTGAAGCACCCCCACTACAACCTTCCTGTTGTTGATAAGGGGAAGCGTCAGGGTAGATCTGGTTCTGTAGAATGCGACTTTGTCGTAACTATCATCAAAAGAGTACGGAGCTTCCGGTGGTATTTCGCGAACATCATCTATATTCAAAACATCACCTGTGCTGGCTACGTAACCGGCCATGCTGGATTTGCTGAGAGGAATACTGAAGCGGGTGTAGGGAATTCTCTCGCCTCTTCGGGTGATCGTATCATTCTGGGAGTGGCGGAAGGAAAGAATACCGCCTTCAACCGTATAGATTGAGCCTGCATCGGCATTGGTAAAGAAGCGGGCTTCTGTTAGAATTTGCTCAAGAAGTATGTCGATATCACCTATGTTCACCAGCATGGTTCCAGCAGCAAGAACACGCTTCAGAAATTCCGAATCTGTTGCAGAAATTCCCATTTTACTTCCTAAACAGGTTATGATTTTAAGATACACCTGTAAGGCTGATACTGCAATAGTCAGTACATGGGTTTGTGAGCGGAGTCAGCTGCCGGAAGCGCTTTCCGCAACTTGTTCCATCACCTCCAGCATTCTGCTTCCGGTCTGATCCCAGTTGAAGCTTCCTGCCCAGGGAATGGCGTTTTGGGAAAACTCTTTTCTTTTGCCCAGGCTGGTAAGAATGCTTTCCAGAGCGTCTGCCAGGGCAACCTGGTCCCGGTGTTTTACCAGAATACCGGTTTTACCGTCAATAACCGAATCGCGAAGCCCGTCAGAGTTGCTGGCAACAACCGGTGTGCCGCAGCAGTTGGCTTCTATTACAGTAAGGCCCCAGCCTTCCTTGGCGGAAGGGAACACTGCTACCCAGGCTTTTTGAAGCCACAGAAGCTTTTCCTCTTGCGAAACAAAACCTTCAAATGCAACACTGTCCTGCAGGTTAAGCTTGCCCACCAGCAGCTTAAGAGTACGTGAGTAGTCACCCTGCCCAATAACTGTAAGTTTTACTTCTATATTCCTCTGTTGAAGCAGTTTCATCGCCTCAAGCAGGTGCTGAACACCTTTGTACTTTTTTAGTCGCCCTACAAACAGAAGCCTTCCAGCTTCCGGTTTTACTTCGGGATTGTATTTGTAGAAATCGGTATCTATTCCGCAGGGAATTACACTGATTCTGTCTGCTTCAATTCCCCTTCTTACCAGGTCGTGTTTGGTGCTGTCACTTATGGCTACAAACTTGCTTCTGCTGTAGACCCGGGGAATCATAGCTTCAAGTGCGTTAACATATATAGCTTTCGCGGCAGACACTTCCCTGAATGCTGTTGTTCCAAACAGATGGGGAACGATTGCAAGCACAGGGGTGTTCGACCACAGAGGTGAAAACACAGGAACTTTGCAGATGTCTTCCACTATCAGATCGAAGGAACCTAGATCAAGTGATCTGCAGTAGTTTTTAAGCGTGTAGTTGTAGGAGTACCACTTTCCATGGCGATGAATCTGCACACCGTCAATTACTTCCTTTTCAGGCAGCCACTGCACTGCGTGAGAAACATGAATAACCTCGTGGCCTGCTTTCACCGCCCTTTTAAGAATTTCATGAAGATGTATTTCGGCGCCACCCGCCTCAGGGTTGTGCGGGTCGCGCCAGTTTAGGGCAAGAATCTTCATTGGTTCACAGGCTTTCTGGCAAAAATGCCTATGATCACTGCTGTTTTGGGCCCAAGCCAGCTTTGTTGAACAGCTGTTCTTATTTTTGACCTCAACCGGTGAACGGGTGGCAGTATTACCGGCCTCATTGGCAGCTTCAAACCAGTTTTCATCAGAACTTCCCTCACCATTCTGTAACCCAGAGATGGAGAGAAGTACCTGCTGTAAACCGACCACGGTTCAACCCCGTGGCTGGCAAGATATCTGCTGAGCTGTCTTTGTGTATACTGTGTTTCCCACCCGGCAAACCATGTTCCAGTGGCGATCATTGCTTTCTTTACCACAGTGTAGATATGAAATGTCTGGGGTACATCAACAAGCAGGTTTCCTCCGGGTTTTGTTACTCTTATGCATTCGTCGGTCATTGGATCTGTATCTTTAAAATGTTCCATAACTCCCTGATGAAAAACAAGGTCGAATGTATCCGGCTTGAACGGAAGCATGTTTGCGTCACCGCAGACAAGCAGCAGGGTTTCTCCATTGCTGTGTGCTGCTTCTTTTGCAAGTTTCAGAGCAGAGTGAGAGTAATCCAGAGCAACAGGCAGAGCCCCTTCCTGTGCCAGAGCAACGCTGTCGCGGGCAGTGGCGGCTCCCACTTCAAGAGTAATCATGCTTTTGGGGCTCAGTCTTTTCAGAACCTCAACTCTTATCCTGTCGTCGTTGTCGTATATGTCGGAGAGGTCTCTATCCCTCTCCCAGAATTTATCCCAGTGTGATCTTTGTGATGAATGGGCCATTTCCCTCCTTGATGATACAATCGGTAATCTACAATATCACAAAGAAGTTGACCAATCGGGGAATAATTGAATATATACCATCCAGCCATGGATTTTACCGAAGAGTAAGACAGCGAGAAGGAACGGTTGTATGAACTTGTCTCTCAGGCGGTTTGAGGAAAGCGATATCATTAATCTTGATAACTGGAGCCATGCTGTAGGCTCCTACAAATACATGCAGAAGGTCACACCGCTCAACTATTCAGAGCCTGCCGATCTGGCTGAATGGGGTAAAGAATTTGTCTGGTTTGCTATAACCATCGACGATGAAGCTGTGGGAGGGGTCTGGATAGACAGGCGGCGCCCAGGAGATACAATTGGCATTCTTGGAATTCTTATAGGCAGACCTGACATTCTCGGCAGGGGGATTGGGCGGCAGGCAATAGCTATAGCAATGGCAGAAGCGGTTGCTATACTGGGAATAACACGCGTAAGGCTTACAGTACGCAAGGCAAACGAGAGAGCTATCAGAGCCTATTCAAGTGTTGGTTTCGAGGTTACCGGTCAGGGAACAGTTATTATTGATGATGGCTCCTCAGTTCATTTCTATCGAATGGAAGCAGATACGACTGAGATTTCAGCCAGAGCAGTATAGATACCAACCCTCTCCCTAACTTGTCAGCTGCCGGTACAGGTGTTATTTACAATGCTGGGTTCTCAGAGGGGGAAGTATGAAAGCTGTCAAGGTTATTCTGGCTGTATTCGGTCTTGTACTTTTGTTTTTTGGTCTGGTGTTTATTATCGGGGGCAGACCTGTTACAGGTACAGTTATGGTTGCCTCTGGCGTGTTCATGATTGTTTACGGCCTTCGAAAACCCAAAACCCGTGATGTTGTAATAAAGCGTGAACTTGAGCTTTCAGGTGATGTCAAGCTGGAAGGCATGAAGTGCACTCAGTGCGGAGGTGCGCTTTCCTCTGAAAACCTGTCGTTCAAGGCCGGTACCGTATTTGTCACCTGCCCGTACTGTCACAGTGAATACCAGATTGAGGAGGCTCCCAAATGGTAAAAACTTTTGTTGCAGGAGTTCTTCTTGTTTCTGCAGCTCTGGGGCAGAGTTACAATTTTTCAATTCCGGAGTTCAGGTGTGTTGTTGAAGTCAACGCAGACAGAAGCCTGAACATCAGCTATGAGATACTGTTTCAGTGCACACCCGGATACAGCAGCATCGATATTGTGGATATCGGATTTCCGTCGGACGATTTTCAACTGAGTTCCATGAAGGCCGGGGTAGACGGTGCATTTGTTACAGACATCCGCTACTCCACGTACATAGACAAGGGTGTGGAGGTTCACCTTGGCAACAGCTCTATATACCATGGGGAAATGGGACACTTCTGGCTTACAGGTGTTAACGAGAACATGGTGTTTCTCGATACGGAAGATGACGACTATGCCTCAGTAAAATTTACTCCCACCTGGTTTGACTCGGATCTCTTAAGCGGATCCAGTGATTTTACACTTGTAATGACGTTCCCGGAGGGCTCGACCACTGAAAACGTAAGGTATCATGACAGACCTTTCACAGATTTCCGGGTAGAGAAAGACGGGCGTGTTTCCTACATCTGGGAAGAAACCAGAAGAGTGGATTCGCCGTACATGGTCGGAATCTCATTTCCCGATAATCTTGTAAACGGGCCTCTGTCGGAGAGGCCGAAGGAGCCGCTGATTTCCAAAGAAGCTCTCTTCGCACTTGGTATTTTCGGGTTCATTTTTCTTGTTTTCGGCTCAGTGGTGCTGGCTATTGTGAAGGCGGTTAAAAAGGCTAAACGCAGAAGAGGCGAGTACCTTCCCCCAAGCCTTGGTCTTGAGGGGAGCGGAATAAAGCGGGGGCTTACAGCTCCCCTTGCTGCTCTGCTGCTTGAACAGAAGCTCGACAGGGTTTTTGTTCTTATCATTTTCGGTCTGCTTAAAAAAGGTGCACTGAAGATGAATGAACAAGGCAGGCTGATTAAGTCGGATACACTGCCAGGGCTTCGCCCATACGAGAAGAAACTGCTGAGTATTCTACCCGACGACCCGGCAGGTAAACCTGTTCCAGGCAAAAAACTGAGGCACATATTTGTAAACATGATAAAGGTTCTTGAGAAAAAAATGGACGGATACTCACTTAAGGAATCACAGGAATACTACCGCAGGGTTATAAACAGTGCCTGGAAAATGGTGGCAGAAGACGAGTCATCTGAAAGAGCGGGAGAAGTATTTGGAAGCTGGTTCCAGTGGCTTCTCGCAGACGAGGAGTTCGATTCCAGGCTTAAAAAAATACCATCAGCAGGCAGTATCCTTATGCCTGCATACATGTACAACATGTTTCCTTCTGGGAAAATAGCAGGTGTGGGTTCAGGCGGGATGACTCTTACACAGGCCTGTTCTCAGGTCGCAGGAGCACTAACAAGAACCGCAGAGAACACAGTAAGCAACCTGACCAGCCTTTCAACAGTTGTAACTTCAAAGACAAATCCTGTTCCGGTGTCCAGTTACAGCAGTTCCGGTGGCGGGTCTTCGTGTGCGTGTGCATGCGCAGGGTGCGCGTGCGCCTGTGCAGGGGGGGGCAGGTAACAATGTTCAGATTACTGAAAGATGCCGGGAAGAGAATCACAGAGCCGGGAATGTACCACTTCCGCAGGGAAGAGCACAGGTATCACCTCAGAATCAGTGGCGACGGGCATGGTTTGCTTACTGTTGATGCGTCAAGAGTTATTCACATGAATCCTGTTGCAGCAGATATAGCCTGGATGTTCCTGTCAAAATACACACAGAGCAAGATGCTGAAGGCTCTCACAACAGGGTATGCTGTAAAGAAAAAACAGGCGGCACAGGATCTTAAACAGTACGGCGAAACACTGCAGAGCATTCTGAAAACAGGAGCTTATGAACCTGTTTCGTTCGTTAACATGGATGTAAGGGAACCGTTCCAGACCGAAGTAGAGGTTCCATACCGAATGGATCTTGCTCTTACATACAGGTGCAACATCAACTGCGCCCATTGCTACAATCAGACAAGGCAGAAAAACGAGCTTTCCACAGACCAGTGGAAAACCGTGATGAAAAAAATATGGGATCTAGGTATTCCACACGTAATTTTCACCGGAGGGGAGTGTACTCTTCGCGATGATCTGGAAGAGCTTATCAAGTATGCCGAATCTCTCGGCCTTGTTACTGGTCTTCTCACCAACGGAATTAAGCTTGCAGACGAAGCCTATCTTCAAACTCTTATAGACGCAGGGCTCGACCACATACAGATTACCCTTGAATCTGCGCAAAAAGAAGTGCACAACAAAATGACAGGCGCCGACAGTTTCAGCAGTACCGTTCAGGGTATAAGAAACTGTGTAAAAGCTGGAATACACACAATAACAAACACAACAATCACACTTCAGAACTACACAGGAATGGCTGAAACGGTTAAGTTTGTACACGAACTGGGTCTTTCTTCCGTGGCGGCAAATGCAATAATCCACAGTGGCAAAGCTCTCGAAGGCGAATTTGCCGTAAGCACAGATCAGCTCGAAAGCACCATCCTGGCAATGAACAGCACGATTGAAGAGTTGAACATGAAGTTCATCTGGTACTCTCCCACAAAGTACTGCAACTTCAACCCGCTGGAGTTTGATCTGGGAGAAAAGAGGTGCACAGCCGGGGAGTACAACCTGTGCATTGAGCCCGATGGTGAAGTGCTTCCATGCCAGAGCTGGTACGAATCAGCAGGTAACTTCCTCAGCGACCCGTGGGATTCCATCTGGAACAGCGAATTGTTCAAAGGGGCCCGCAACAGAGACTGGGTAGACGGTATCTGCAGGGAATGTGTTGAATTCAGCCTGTGCGGAGGGGGATGCCCACTTGAAAAAAAGAACGGAGTCTTCTGCCGGGACTCCATGTAGCAACAACCAGCTGAAGGAAATTTACGAACGGCAGTTCGCAGAGCTTTCACAACTGCGGAGGTATATCTGTTCACTTCTCCCGTTGCGGCACACAGGCACAGTATTCGAGCCTGGCTGTGGAACCGGGCTTCTGGGCCGGGAGCTTAAAACCCTAACCGATGCAGTTTATACGGGTATGGACATCAATCGGGAACTGCTTCCAGAAGGCAGCAGTTTTATCCACGGCAATGCGATGAAAAACCCGCTTCCCGCCGACCTCTACATCTCTTCCTTTTTCTTCTCAAGCGTCAATAACCCGGTAAAATGGCTGAAGAAGGTAAAAAACAAACTCCCCTCGAAAGGACTGTTCGCTGTTTTTGCCGAATACGACTACACGCAAATTACAGAATCTCCAGAAACAGGCATCGCCGATCTGGTCAGAGAAGGTCTGAAGAAAACTGGTATAAACACAACAAACGGCAGCCGGCTTGATTACTTCTTTAAGAAGGCAGGCTTCACAAAACTGTCAGGCGGTGAAGTTACAACCCGAATGCAGAAGCCCGACCGGGCTTTCATAAAGATGCACACAGCCAGTGTACCGGCTGAACTTCCTGTAATGTCATGGCGTGTTGTCTGGGGCATCTGGCGAAGGAACTGACAGGCACAAAAGCGCCGTTGCCGCTGTAACAACACTGCCGGGGCAAATACAAACGAGTGATTACTTCCATATATCTTTACGCTGTTAATGCGATTACACCTTGCAATTCCCATCCTGCCGGCAATCACTGCTCAAACGGTATAAGTAAACCTGCTTCAGCGGGTTATGAAAAACATAACAGCAGAAGCTGTCGTGTAGCAGCTGAAGTATGGATTCGCAGTTATGTCAGTTCAGATAGTTTATCAGCAAAATTAATGGTATTGACGCATGGGGGGGGGTAATTATAAACACTCATCGATGGATGATAACTAAACAGAGGAGAAGAATGTTGAATGCAGCAGAACCTATAGATAAAGCCATGGAAGCCACCAAATATAAAAAAATGAACCTGAAGTACTTACGCGG
>CAZRXU010000054.1:0-16939 GCA_964604135.1 uncultured bacterium
GATTTCTGGAGTGGGATTTCCCCGAACCCTGCAGGCAGATCAGTGAAGGTTCACAGAGTTCTCAAATTCAAATACCTGACCAGCCCTGCCGGGCACCTGCTGTTTCCTCTTGTTAGGGCTCTGCGGTTTACAAAAGCTCTGATCCGGTCACTGAAGGAAAAAGAATTCAGATATTTCATGGTGGCATCAAGTGCCGTACTGGGAATGGATCCATCCTGGAAACCTGACATTATCCATGCCCATTTCGCCCTTGACAGCGCCCATGTAGCCAGAATTGCTGCATACATACTGAATGTGCCGTACACTGTAACAACACATGCTACTGATATATTCGTTCCCAGATCTGAAAGCAGGCTGCGAAGAGTTCTGTCTTCAGCTGCAGCGGTTTTCACCATCTCCAGGTACAATATTGATTTTCTGGTGAACCACGGTCTCAACCGCGAAGATATAGTTGTGGTACGGCTGGGGCTGAACACATCCGAGCTTCCTGAGAGAAAACAGCCTCCGGAGAAGGGTCTGGCAGTGTGTGTGGCAAGCGGCCTGGTACCCAAAAAAGGAGTGCCGGTTCTTCTGGAAGCAGCTGCCATTCTTCAGCGAAAAGGTGCAGGCTGTAAACTAAATATTGTCGGTTCAGATGCCGATGGAACCAGATTGAATCAATACAGAAACACAAACTATGAGTTTCCTGTGGAATTTCCAGGCGCGCTCTGCTCCAAAGAAACACTGGATACTGTTTCAACTGCTGAATTGTTTGTTCTTCCCTGCATCCAAGCGCAAAATGGAGACCGAGACGGTATTCCCGTTGCTCTTATGGAGGCAATGGGTATGGGCGTACCCTGTATTTCCACCAGAATCTCTGGAATCCCTGAACTGATACAAAGCGGTGTAAGCGGTATTCTGGTTGACCAGGGTTCCGCGGAAGAGCTTGCAGGTGCCATGGAAAAGATGTTCACAAACAGAGAATCTGCCAGCCGTATGGGCCTTGAAGGCAAAAAGAAAATAGCTATCAGTCATTCTTCTGAAAAACAGGTACACATACTTCTCTCACACTTCAACAGGATTCTGACAGACAGGAGACAAAATGAAGTACACAGTTAAAGAATTGCCTCTTTCTAAAAAAGCTTTCACTACAATGCTTCCAACCCTTCTGAGGAGTCCGGAGGGAGCAGCAGCAGCCTGTATCTTTGCACTGAACATACTGGCGGAAAACAGTGCTGCCGGTATCGAAGCTCTGAAGGAAATGAATCCGGATATTACATTCAGCACCCTGCAGCTTGCTGAAAGCCAGCTAAAATCAAAACCCTACATGCTTCATTCCTATTTCACAGGAACCGCTGCCTCAAGCGGCTACAGACTTCCTGAGAACCTTGAAATTGATTTTACTACAAACCGCTACAGCGGTACACCCGACCAGGGCAGAGTCAAGCTGTTTGTTGCATGCACCGGTGCCCACAGCCCAAGACCAATTACAGTCAGAAAGAAAGACGACGGAAGCTGGTATGCCCTCGAATGGAGTTCTCTGGTGGTTGGCATCAAGCCACCTGCAGGTAATACCACCAAATAGTACGTTCTCCAGAATAATAAATATTGACGGCAGGGGAAGCTGCCTGCTATTGTCTGTGTTGTAATTAAATATTCACTTTCGGGGGAATACAATGAGCAACTTGAAGTTCCTTGTTTCCAGAGTAAAAAAACTGAGAGCAGTTGCGAAACCAGGTCTGAAACTGGTGGATGCTCTCAACCAGCTTGCAGAAGCGGAATACCGCAATTCCCCTAACACCGCCGAACATCATGTGGAAGAAGCTCTTGTCCTTGCCCGCAGTCTGAATGATGACAGCTCTGTCGCCTCAAGCCTTCATATGCACGGCACAATATGCTGGGCAAAGGGTAATTATAAAGAAGCTCTAGAAAACTATCGGAATGCTCTCTTCATATGGAAGAAACTGGGTAACAAACAAGGGATAGCAGGAACCAGCAACAATATAGGTAACATATTCAGAGATCGTGGAGACTACAGCGAAGCTCTAGACTGGTATCTTAAATCGCTGCAGATCAAAATCTCCACCGGCAACAGAAAGGGTCAGGCCATTTCCTTCCTGAACATTGGAAACATATACAGACAGCAGGGCCTTTTCGATCAGGCCGATGAAAACTACAGAGAAGCTCTTTCTCTTTATGAACAGTTTGACGACAACCTTAACATAGCCAAATGCTACAACAATCTTGGGCTGATCCAGTCACAGATGGGTAACAGCCAGCTCGCCCTTGAAGAACACAGGAAAGCACTTGCCATCAGGCAGGAGATTGAAGACACCCAGGGTGTTTCGAACTCTTACGGAAACATCGGGTCGGTTCTGGAAAAACTGAATCAGCACACAAAGGCCCGTGGATACTTTGTGAAAGCCCTTGAATTAAAAGAGAGGCTTCTCGATAACAGGGGAATTTCAATCTCCTGTTCCAATGTTGGAACGACATTCCTGAAGCAAAAGAAGTACAACACAGCCTCCGATTATTTCACCCGGGGATTACAGATTGCGTCCGATATCGGAGCTCGAGACCTGGAAGCAATCTGCATACATCAGTTCTCGGAACTCTTTGAAGCCACAGAAGATTATAAACAGGCTCTTGATTACCGGAAAAAATATCAGGAAATAAAGGATGAACTCTTCAGTACAGACAGCAAAGACAGGATTGCAGTTCTCAGCGCAAAGTTCGGTGCCGAAAGAAAACAGATGGAGGCAGACAAATTCCGGCAGAAAAATGCCGAGCTCCGGAAGATAATGTCCAGGCAGAGAAAAACAGAAATACAGCTTGAAGCTCACAGAAACGAACTTGAAGAGGTAGTTCGAAAACGAACAGCTGAGCTGATGAAGGTTAATCAGGGGTTGGAAAAGAGTTTCAGGGGAACCATCTGTACCATATCGAAGATCGTTGAAATGCGTGACCCTTACTATCATGGGCACCATCTCAGAACAGCTGCTCTTGCCAGAGCTATTGCAGCTGAAATGAACCTTTCGGAAGAACAGATTCAGGCTATCTACTTCGCATCCATAGTTTATGGTATAGGAAAAGTTAAAATACCACAGGAATTTTTAAGCAGATCGGGGAAACTCAATGATCTGGAGCTAAAGGTAGTTAGAACCTACCCGCAGAATGGTTACGATATTCTTAAAACCATAGAATTCCCCTGGCCGATTGCAGATATCGTTCTCCAGCACCACGAGTACATTGACGGTTCCGGGTATCCTTATGGTTTGAAGGGCGAAGAAATTATGCAGGAAGCCCGGATTCTGTGTGTTGCCGACACTGTTGAGGCCATGTCTTCCAGAAGACCCTACCGTCCACCGTTTAATCTGGAAACCACAATGGAACAACTCAGGGAAGGAAGCGGTGTTCTGTACGGCAACAATTGTGTTGAAGCATGCCTTGCAGTGATCGACCAGGGGCAGTTCAAACCCCGGAAAGACCACATCGGCACAGGCCAGATCATGATTCAAAGATAATGGTTCCCATTGCCTGGCCTGGAAAGTTCCCGGTACTTGAAACAAACAGGCTGCTGCTGCGACAGGTTTCCCGGACAGATGAGCAGGGGCTTTTTCAATCCTACTCTGACCCTGCTGTAATGAAATACCTCTCCGCGCCGCTTGACAACCGGGACGCAGTTCAGGGCATTCTGGAAGACTACATGAATGGTTTCGCCGACGGGAGCAGCCTTATCTGGACAATTGCAGTTAAACTGACCGGCGTATTCGCAGGTACTGCCGGTTTTGAGGAGTTCAGTTTCCTGGACGGCAAAGCAGACCTTGGCTTCAGTCTTAACCGGTCACATCAGGGAAACGGATACATGACTGAAGCCCTTCTTAAAATACTGAGTTTCGGGTTCAACACACTGAATATCAGCAGAATACAAACTACTGTGGTTCCAGAGAACACTTCATCCGTTGCGTTGCTTAAAAAACTCGGATTCAGCAAAGAGGGCCATATGAGAAAAAGTGTGTTCTTCAACGGAAACTTCCATGATGAACTGATTTTCGCCCTTTTGAACAACTGGAAACACCATGTCTGACGAATTCTACAACGGATTTGCAGAGTACTACCACACTCATCTGTCTGTAACCGGCCGAGATGATATCGATTTTTACACAGAGCTGTGCCTCAGCACAGGCGGTCCCGTGCTTGAAGTAGGCTGTGGAACAGGAAGAACCCTTGTTCCCTGTGCAGAAGCGGGTGTTGAAATAACAGGTCTCGATCTTTCAGAAGACATGCTGTCATTCTGCAGAAATTCGCTGATAACATCAAACAGACATACTGCAGACCGCGTCACACTGATCCAGGCTGACATGACGAATTTTGAACTTAACACAAAGTTTCAACTGATTACAACCCCTTTCCGTCCTTTTCAACACCTGGCCACAGTTCAGGAACAGCTGTTATGCCTTTCCTGTATTGGAAATCACCTTGCTCCGGGGGGTACTTTCGTTCTCGATATCTTTGACCCCGATCTGGAAATTCTTACAGACACCGGAAGAGTAGTTGAATTCGGAGAAGAACCTCCATTCACCATGAAAGACGGCAGAAAAGTCACCGTTTCGTACAGAAACCCCTCCGTTGATACGGTTAACCAGATTGTACACTGTGAAATTATCTTCTCGGTAAAGCATCCTGACGGATCAAAGCAAAGGCTGGTTCAGGAATTCATCATGCGCTACACATTCCGCTGGGAAGCGGAACACCTGCTTCACAGGGCGGGGTTCAGGGTTCTTTCCGTGCTCGGAGGTTACAACGGAGAGCCTGCAGGTGCAGGAGAACTGGTATTCATCACAGAAAAAGCCTGAAATCTGTACCGGCTTTAGAAAGTATCCTGTGAACTCTGCTTCACAACAGTGCCGAATCTGGCATTTATCTCCATGCTCGCAATGCCGGACAGACCAGCTATATTAGCGGCTATGTTCAAACAGATAACACGATGGACGATCTCTATGCTTGCAAAGACAGCAGGCGTGTGCATTGATCTGTTCAAAGTAATGGTACCTGCCCTTGTGGCTGTGAAAATTCTTGAGCTCACCGGGGTTTTTGCCCCGGTCGCAAGTGCTATTGCACCAGTTATGAAGCTGGCAGGGCTTCCAGGTGAAGCAGGGCTGGCATGGGTAACCGGTATGCTTTCCAACATGTACGGCGGGCTAACTGTTACAGCCGGCATGATCCATCCGCTTCACATGAACACCGCCCAGGTAACCACACTCTGCAGTATGCTTCTTGTTTCCCATTCGCTGCCTGTAGAAATAACAGTCGCAGCAAAAGCTGGCGTTAAACCATGGTTTCTGATTCCATTCAGGCTGATAACCGGGCTGGCTTTTGGAATAATTCTCGGGCAGCTCTTCCGTGTTACTGGAATACTTCAGGGTACTCCTGCTGTTCTGTGGAGTGGTGCGGAACAGGGAGCAGGCCTTGCCTCATGGGGTATGGGAACACTGCGAAGCATGGTAGCCATTTTCCTTGTAATACTGGCAGTACTCTCTGTGATGGATTTGCTAGACAAAATCGGGTTTATGACCTTGCTAAAACGTATTTTCAGACCTGTTTTCTCACCTATGGGCATAGGAGACGAAGCATCAACAATCACAGTCATCGGTCTTGTTCTGGGAATTTCATACGGCGGCGGAATGATCATCAGAGAAGCGGCAAGGGGAACCATACCACCTAGGCAAATACTGGCTTCCGTTTCCTTTATGAGTATATGTCACGCCGTGATAGAGGATACCGTACTTGTGGGATCCCTGGGTGCGTGGGCGGTTGCAGCCCTGCCGGGAAGAATACTTTTTTCCTGGCTGGTGATGTATCTGATGCTGTTCTTTTCGAGGCGACTCTCAGACCGAACCATCGCTGGCTTATGCAGCCTGCCTGGGGTTTCCACCTCAGCCTGAACTCTGCTCTGACTCTTTCAGCATTTTTGACTGCTTGTCCCACAGGGCAGAGAAACACTGATCAACTGTGGGGTTCGCAGGCAGTATCCCGTCGTCGGTCATTTCTTCGAGCATCCTGAGGATTGTGCCTATTACAGGCCCCTCAAAACCCATGGCATGAAGGTCTTGCCCCATCTCAGCGGGAATTATTCTTCCCATGTTCTGCCTTGCAACCCGCTGCTTTAATTCCTGCAAAGATTCAAGAGACTTTTTTACATACTCACCGGAGTGCGCCTTTATATCTGCCTCCGCCAGAAGAAACAGATTGTCAATCTGGTCGTCCACATCCCTCATCAGCCTTCGAACGGCACTGTTTTTCCACTCTGAGTGGTAAAGAACTGGTCGCATATGGTTTTTCACCAGAACAGACAAAGCCCTTCTATCGGCTCTGGAAAAACGAAGCCTTTCTGCCACCGAAACAGCTATTTTTTCAGCAAGCTTTTCGTGACCGTAAAAGTGGACCTCGCCTTCCTCGTCAACGTGACGAACAAGACCCTTCGCCGAATCATGCAGCAGGGCCGCCCACCTTAAAACAGCCACAGCAGGAACCAGAGAAACAACCTCCAGAGTGTGGTGCCATGCGTCTCCGGTGTGGTATCGGCCCTGTTTCAAACCGTCTATTACAAACAGGTGTTCCAACTCGGGAATCACTTTCAGAAGAACACCATCCTGTTTCATCATTGAAAGTGCTTCAACTGCTCTTCCTCCCTGTTTCACAGTGAGGATACCTGTTAATTCCTTGTATTTCCTTTCGGCGGAGATGGTGGAAAGCTCAGTGGAAAAGTTTCTGGCAGACTGTCTTACCCTCTCGGCAATGCTGAAACCGAGTTTTGCTGCAAATCTGTAGGCCCTGAGAATTCTAAGAGGGTCGTCGAGGAAAGCCGCATCCGGGTCACCAGGTGTATCTATCACCTTTCTTTCCAGATCTTTCTTTCCCATGCAGGGGTCTATAAGCCTTCCTTCCGAATCAATAGCCATTGCGTTTATGGTAAAATCACGTCTTTTAAGGTCTTCTTCGATAGTTCCACCAAACTCCACAGACGGAAATCTTGAACCCCTTCTGTAAACCTCGGAACTGCGGAAGGTTGTAATCTCGGCTTTTTCGTGTGTGCCTGGGTAGATAGCTGTAACAGTACCGTATCTGATACCTGTAGGAATTACCTTAATACCGGTATCAGACAGAAGATCGATAACATCCCCCGGCCGGGCATCAGTTGCGTAGTCAACATCGCCCTCTGGAATGCCAAGCAGTTTATCGCGTACCGCGCCGCCAACCAGGAAAAGACTGTGTCCGGCTTTTTCAAAAACATCATACATCTGACAAATATACCCGCATAACCGGTTTACCGCACAGCTCGATACTGTGCTTTTCTTTCTGCCATAACAAACAAGGCGACCAGGGCTCCGGTAACACCAAGAACCCACAGACCGAATCTGTCTACCAGAATACCAAGAATGGGAGCATAAATCATAGCCGATATAGATTTTGCCTGAGATTCTATGGAAAGCACAGTAGCTCTTCTCTTTCCTGGAGAAACGTGATCAAACCTGCTGACCTGCATTGGTCTCCACAGATTCTGAATTAATTCAAGTACGATAAAAACAACAATAACACCTGTGTACCACCCAGCTATAAGCATGGGTATCATTGCAGTATAGCAGACAAAATTAACACGCCATAGAACCGTGGCACTTTTACGGTCGCTTCCAGTAGCGGAAACCAGCCTGTGTGAAAAGCGGGATCCGAATATTCCCAGAACCGCAAGAACAAAATAGACTCCTCCTGCCATTGCAGCCGAACCTCTATCTCCCTGAAGCCCTGCAAGCAAAGGAATAGAAACCACCATAGTTTTTATTACCGGCTGTATGTAGTCACCTGTAACTTTGTGCACTCCCTGAAAACCCATTGTCTCTATCATCAAATTGCGCAGCGGTCTGAACTTAACAGCTTCGATAACCGATGATTTCATAATAGCTATGCTGTCACGGAGAGTTTTCCCGCCGTGCTCTTCGCCCTCCAAGTTCCCGGGATAGGTAACAAGGTTTATCAGATTAAGCAGATAGGGCGGAATACAGAACAGAAACACTGCGGAAAAACTTCCGCTTCTCCAGACCAGAGCTGCGGCAATAATACTTGAGAGAGCAGTACCTGTTTTAGACCACGATCTGGTAATTCCATAAATTTTCGTTTTCTCGGAAAGCCTTCCCTGGTTTTCAAGCCACTTGAAGATCATGGCCTTGTGGGTGCCGGTTCTGAAAGCATCCCCGATGGCGAAGAAAAACATGGCAATAAACAACAAGAAAAACGAAGAGGAGAGCCCGAAAACGACAAAAGACACTATATACCCGGCCATGGATCCTGCCATACAGAGCCTTCTGCCGTGGGAATCGGCCAGTGCTCCGCTGGGTATCTCCATAACAGTTACAGCAAGCTCACGGAAAGCGATCAGCAGACCGATCTGGAAAAATGAAAGGCCCTTCTCAAGAAAAACCAGAAGAAGGAAAGGTTCGTAGTACTTCTGGTTCTTCAGAAATCCGTACAGGCTGAACCGTTTGATCATGGTTATCCCTTGAAAATCTTTCGCAGAAATCTTCTGAATCTTCCCGGTTTCTTTTCTCCTGTCTCCCCTCTGGTTTCTCCTGATAGATGGGAGAGAATCAAAGCAGTATCAACATTTGAACTGATCAGTTTTACTATGCTCTTTATCTTGTGTTCCTCGTGGGGCTCTACCTTGAATATTCTCTGCGATATCCTTCCGGAAGACTGTTCAATACCCCGTTCCGTGGAGTAAAGGGGAATTCCAGTGGCACGAAAAGCATCGATTCTTCTTGTGTCCGGCTCTCCTCCGCACACTATAACAGCACCGGGGCCTTTCCCTCCCGATATCTTTGAAACAACAAGTGCATCAAGAATATCCGGACGGGAGTGATCAACAAGCAGTGACCTGCCCGGATGCTTTCTTACCGACCGAAGCACTTCCTCTGCAGATCCAAAAGCAGTTATATGCCCAGCCACTTCATTGTTTTCCCCGGACTCTACAGTAACAATTGGTTCCGCTCCCAGTGCCCGCTGAAGAAGCCCCAGCGACGGTCTTGCAATACTGTCTTCATAGGGAATGTAGCCGAACACAGGTATATCCCTATCACCGAACCACTTCCCAAGCAGTTCCTTTATCGTGTCCATCTTTCCGGAAATTATTCTGTTGATAACAACACCCAGCACAGGAACATCCAGATTGTAAAACATAGAGGCGCTCAGGCTGAATCTGTCAATCGTTGAACCGATTCCCCCGTCGAGAACCAGAATCACAGGAGTTCCCAGAATCTTTGCCACTCTGGCGTTTGACATGTCAAAAACACTGCCAACTCCCGGATGGCCTGTACCTTCAACAACAACCATTCTGCCCTTCCTGCCCACCTCTCTGTAGGCCCTGCGTATTCTTCCAGGCAGGTCAGACGGTTCACCAAGTTTTATATACCTGGCGGCAGACCCGCGGGAGGCGGCGAAAGGTGCTGAATTGTCCAGAGAAAGGCCCATGTTAAGAGCCCTGTCTACAAACCAGGAGTCCTGCCCTACCTGTTCCCCCTCAACAAATGTGGTTTTCTGCCCCAGGGGTTTTGTAAATGCCACTCCACTCGGAAGAACCTTCCTGAACTCCTCAAGCAGCCCCAGGCACAGGGTTGTTTTCCCTGCATCTTTCCCGGCCCCTGCAATGTATACACCACGCGCCATATTTTCTCCATCCACTGATTATCCCTGATTATAAAGAAACAGCCTTCTTCCGGCGATACAGAGCGTGCACAGCAGTATTGGCAAATTGTGTTTTCAATATTACTTCGGCAGTACTGCAGTTGTTATAATATTTTGATGGGTTTCAAAAAGATTACCAAGGAGCAAAATGGCAGAGAATCCCCTGTACTCTCCTCCCTTTAAGATAACTGCAAAAACAGAGCGACTGATCGGGGAAGTATGCGAGCTCGTTGGCCGCCTTTCTTCCTCGCCAGACGCAGAACGACATTTACGCCTGCGAAGGGCAAGCCGCATCCGGACAGTCCACGGATCGCTGGCAATTGAAGGCAACACCCTTACTGAAAAACAGATGACAGCTGTTATCGGGGGTAGGCGTGTAATCGCTCCTCCCCGTGAAATACGCGAAGTTCAAAACGCGTTTGCTACCTATGAAAAACTAAACCAATGGAATTCTCGCAGTGAAATTGATTTTCTGGCAGCCCACAGGGCTGTGACGTCAGGACTTCTGGATTTCCCGGGAAAGTACCGGAGCGGCAATGTGGGAGTTATGGGAGCCAGAGAACTTGTTCATGTCGCTCCACCTGCAGACAGAGTACCCTTTCTGACAGGTGAGCTGTTCAGCTGGTTGAACAGAAGTGACCACCATCCTGTAGTCGAAAGCTCTGTATTTCATTACGAACTGGAATTTATACACCCCTTTGAAGATGGTAACGGACGCATGGGTCGCCTCTGGCAGACTTTGATTCTTACGGAATGGAACCCTGTATTCTCGTTTCTTCCAGTTGAAAGTATTGTTCACAGTCGCCAGCAGGAATACTATGATGCTCTGGCCGACAGTACGACTGCTGCAAACTGTTCGCCTTTCATTGAGTTTATGCTTGCAGCAATCCTTGAAGCGGTAAAAGATTTTGACTACTCCGCAGGGCAAGTCGCAGGGCAAGTCGCAGGGCAAGTTAAAAAACTTCTCGAATGTCTGGGAAACAACCCTGTTTCCCGAAGAGAGATAATGGAAATACTTGGTCTTAAAGGACGGGATAACTTTGAGAAGCTTTACCTCCATCCCGCACTGGATGCCGGGCTGATTGAAATGACCCTTCCCGAAAAACCCAACAGCAGGCTTCAGAAGTACAGGATCACCTCTGCAGGCAGGAGACTTGTTGCTGAGTCACAACAAACAAACTTCCGGCAATAGTCAGCGGTGCAGAACAGACGGAAGGTCAAAAACGAATTCCTTTATCTCGTCACGCACCCTGCGGTAGTGAACGAGTGCTTCCCCATCGGTAGCCGCTTCTGCCGCCAGCCTGGGAGGGTCGTCAAAGCTTCTGTGAATAACAGCGGTAACAGCCGGGAAATACGGGCATTTCTCGTACGCGTCATCGCACACTGTTACCACGAAGTCAAAGTCTTTTTCATCCAGATCATCCACCGTCTTGCTGAAGTGACAGGATATATCGACACCAGCCTCTTGCATTGCCTTCACGGCAAAACGGTTGAGGCCGTGCTTCACAATACCGGCGGAGAAAGCCTGTATTTCTCCTGAGTGGTACAACCTGCAGAAACCTTCCGCCATCTGGCTTCTGCAAGAGTTGCCTGTACAAAGAAACAGAACTTTGGTTTTTTTGTTCACCTGCACGATCCTCCAGTTTTACTTCCCGTTTCCTGCAGCCACTAACTTACTGGAACCAATTGAACTCAAACAGAACCGGCGCATCTGTGTTGTTACAGATACGCCGGTGAGGAGGGATGTTCGACCGGATTAACCGGATGAAGCACAAGCTCTTACTTGCCTGCCTTCATTAATTTCTACCCCTTTCCCCGGGAATAGTTCCAACACCGAACTGGCAGAGAGGCTCAATTCAGATCAATGGAATTGCCTGTAACTGTAAATATTATTCTCTCGCAGATGTTGGTAACTCTGTCTCCCACCCGTTCAAGATTGTGGGCTACCCAGTCCAGCATTATTGTCTGGTTGATGTTTGACCTTTTCTCCATCACAAATGTCAGAAGTTCCCTGTGCACCTGATTGTACAGGTCGTCAATCCGGCTATCTCTTCTGGAAATGCTCTCTGCTGCTGTTGCGTTGTCTTCCGTGAACGCAGTAATTGCGTCAGCAAGCATCTGCCCGGCGAGCTGTTCCATCCTGGGAATATCAATCAGGGGCTTGATAAGGCTTTCATGACCGATTTTAAGGCTAATTCTGGCAATCCCTTTCGCGTAATCTCCAATCCGTTCTATTTCAGTTGAAATCTGCAGGATTGAGAACAGAAGTCTCAGGTCAGATGCCACTGGTTGCTGAGTTGCTATTATGCCCAGACACAGGTCTTCTATTTCAAGAACTTTGAGGTTGATCATCTCGTCTGACTCCACTATCATTCCTGCGCCGGTCATATCCCTTGTTTCAAGGTACTTCACCGACTGATTCAAGTTTCTTCTTACATCTACTGTAACCTGAAACAGCTTGTCTTTTACTTCCCGAAGCTCTTTGTTGAAAATCTCTCTTGTCATTACCGCCCCCTGTCAGCCGAAACGGCCGGTTATGTAATCTTCTGTTCGCCTGTCTGAAGGTGTTGTAAAAATCTGTTTTGTGGTGCCGAACTCTATCAGATTACCGGCACGGTTCCCATCGGTAAGCATGAATGCAGTGTAGTCACTTACTCTGGCGGCCTGCTGCATGTTGTGGGTCACTATTGCTATTGTGTAGTTTGCCTTAAGCTCATTCATCAGTTCTTCGATCTTCAGAGTCGCAACCGGATCAAGCGCTGACGCTGGTTCATCCATAAGAATCACCTCCGGCTCTACGGCAATTGCACGGGCTATGCAGAGCCTCTGCTGCTGTCCGCCGGAAAGCGACATTCCGGATTTGTGCAGGTCATCTTTAACCTCATCCCACAACGCCGCTCTTTTCAGGCTTTCTTCCACAACAACTGCAAGATTCGATCTGTTTCTTACCCCGTGAAGCTTGGGACCGTAGGCAACATTCTCAAAAACAGACTTAGGAAACGGGTTTGGTCTCTGAAAAACCATTCCGACTTTCTTTCGCAGTTGAACCACATCTTCATCTGCAACATTCCTGCCGTCTATGCACACTTTCCCCTCTGTAGTTACACCGGGAATAAGATCATTCATTCTGTTGAAACTTCTGAGAAATGAACTCTTCCCGCACCCGGAAGGTCCGATGAACGCAGTTATCCTGTTCGAAGGTATCTCTATACTGATTTTGTTAAGGGCTCTGAACCTTCCGTAGAAAAGGCTGTAGTTCTGTGTGCTCATTCCCTTCACTTCAGTTTTCAGTTTGTTCACCTCTGTTTCCTGGCAATTCTGCCGGTAATTGTGTTTATTCCGAGGTTCATCACAACGATAAGACCCACCAGAACAGCTGCTGTAGACATTGCCTTGTCAAAAGCTCTTGTTTCCATTGCCAGGTAGTACACGTGAAGGGCCATGGTTCTTCCCCCGGACATCAACGAGTGGGGAACCCTGTAGCTTCCACCCAGAGTTACAAAGAAAATTGCTGTTTCACTGACAATACGCCCTGCACTAAGCAGAATACCTGTTGATATTCCTCTGGACGCCGCCGGCAGAACAACCTTCCATGTTGTTTCCCACCGATTTGCACCCAATGCAAGAGAACCTTCTCTGTAAGCCGATGGTACCGACCTCAACGCATCTTCTGTTGTTCTTATTATTACAGGGATTATCAGGCAGGCTCCTGCCATGGAAGCCGACAGAATGGAAAACCCCAGGTTCATTGCAGAAACAAACACAGCGTAGCCGAACAATCCGAATACTATGGAGGGTACACCGGCAAGAGTTTCAACTCCGAACCGCGCCAGGCTCACCAGCTTTCCTGTAAGCCGGCCTTTGGTGCCGCCGGAATACTCGAAAAAGTAAACGGCGGCTCCCACTCCCGGAGGAACTGCAAAAGCCAGTGTAACAACAATCAGGTAGAAAGTGGTAACAACTGTAGAGTAGATTCCGCCTTCTCCCGACAAACCTCCCCGGGGGGAGGTGGTAAAAAAGTTAAGTGTGATTCCCGGCAGCCCTTTTATCAGCACATAGCCAACAACCACTGCCATTATCAGCACCGAAACAATTCCAGCAAACCAGAACAGGCTGAATGCCGCATTCTGTGAAAGCTTCCGTCTGTTCATCAGCGTGCCCTCCTTTTCAGAAGCAATGCCGCTGAACTGTTAACCAGCATGATCAGAACAAAAAGAACCACTCCCGTTGCGAACAGAGCGCTTTCATGAACTCCTGTGGCATAGGAGATCTCAACTGCAATATTGCCTGTGAGAGTTCTTGCCCTGCTTAGAAATATGCTTAGTGGACTGCCGGTGGAAGCTGTGGGAAGAATGGCAGAATTACCTATAACCATTATCATGGCAATTGTTTCTCCCAGAGCTCTCCCCAGCCCCAGTATCACAGCACTGACAATCCCGGGCTTCGCCGCAGGGATTAAAACCCTGCGAACTGTCTCCCACTTTGTAGCCCCCAGAGCAAGAGAGCCCTCTCTGTACCCGGCAGGTACACTTCTGATCGCAAGTTCTGAGATACTTGTGATCGTTGGCAGAATCATCACTGCCAGAACCACCGATGCCGCAAGCACACCGTAGCCGGCATTTCCCGGGGCGGGAATTGTTCTTACCATGGGAACAATCACGGCCATACCGAAAAGCCCGTAAACAACCGATGGAATACCAGCCAGCAGTTCTATGGAAGGTCTCACTGCTGCTGCAATCCACTGCGGAGCAATCTCTGCAAGAAAAACAGCACTGCCCAGCGCCAGAGGTACTCCCAGAAACACTGCCCCAAGGGTGACGATACCACTTCCGGCCACCATGGCAAGAATACCGAACTGATCGCTGCCGGGTCTCCATGTTGTATCTGATAGCATTTTCCAGATACCGATTTCATGGAATGCCGGTACTGCCCTGTTTGCTGTAAACGCGAAGATCAGAACAACAATCAGCACCGAGGTCAGAGCAGAAACAAGCAGTACAGTGCGCATTATTCTTTCCGTGCAGGCTCGCTTTGTTCCGAAAGTCATTTTTTCTCCCTGCTCAGAGAGGCAGGTAGCCCTCTGCGGCTACTATTGCCTGTCCGTCTTCACCTGCTATAAACTCAAGCCAGTCGGCAGCTGCCCCTTCAGGCTCACCGAAGGTCACCATATTTAGCGGCCTTACTATGGGATATGCTCCGGAATTCACATCTTCAGTGGTGGGAAGAGCACCATCGATCGCCAGGGGTTTTGTGGTGTTGTCAAGGTACCCGAAGCTGATAAATGCAATTGAACCGGGCGTGGAGGCAACAGTTGTTCGCACCGCTCCATTGGAAGGCTGAAGAATTGCGTTATCACATATAATTTCCTCACCCATCACTATTTCTTCAAAAGCGGCCCGTGTGCCTGAACCCTCTTCCCGGACAACCACAAGTATTGTTCCCGGGGATGCTCCTGTTTCACTCCAGTCGGTGATTTCACCCGCGAATATCCTTCTGGCCTGATCCATTGTGAGCCCGTCAACACCCAGATCCGGGTGAGCAACAATGGCAATTCCATCTCTTGCTATGGTGTGAATTACAATATCCGGGCAGCTCTGTATTTCGCTGTCTTTTATCTCTCTGGAAGCCATGCCTATGTCAGCTGTTTGCTCCGATGCACTCTTTACACCAACGCTGCTTCCTCCACCGCTGACTGTAATCAATACAGCGGGATTGATTGCTTCCCAGGCTTCGCTCAGGCACTCGGCAAGGGGTTGGACGGTTGTTGATCCTACCACACTGATCTCTGCAGTCTCGCTATTTCCTGTTTCCGCTTCGGCGGTTTCAGACCCGGGGCTGCCGCATGCTCCCAGCAGTACCACACCAAGCGAAATACTCATTCTGATAAGATTCCTTTTCATCTTGCTTCTCCTTTTTCTAAAACTTCATTCTCCATGTGAAATACATATCTGAATAGCCGTTTTCTTCAGTGTTCTGAAACAGATAGTTGCGCATACCTGTCTGAATTGTGTTCCGACTGCTGAATACATCAATACTCAAGCAGAAATCCACAGCTCCTGCGTCATTTTTCGGGTCATCACCGGTATACCCGGGGCTGTTGCTTTCGTAACGAACTGCAGGTCTGATTGCCTGAATCACATTCCCATCCAGATCAAAATCGGCCAGAAGTGTTGCCGCATAGCCACTGGCATTGTTCCAGTCTGCGTTGTTTTCCACTGGCTCGCCTGCAGTGATGTACTCTCCGCTGAAAAAAAGCTTTACTGTGTCGCTAACTGGTAGATTTATTACCGAATAGAAATCCAGTGCTGTGGCCCGAACTGTTCCTTCGCCGGTGGTATCGGCATTTTCCGAGTAGCTGCCAAACGCCCCGGCCACCTGAATACCATTCACCGGTTCAAGCACTGCGCGGGCTGTAAAACTCTTGTGGCTGTCATCTTCCGGCTCATTGTCTCCAGCCCCGTTGGTGTATGCAAGATCAATGTCTGCAAAACCGAAGTGAAGTGCCATATTTGCGCCTATATCGCGTTTGCCGAAGTTGCCGAAAATGCCACAAAGCATTGCTCGATCCCGGAAGTACATACTGCTGCCTGATCTTGTGTAGCAGTAACCGAAAGGCCTTTTGAAGTGCCCCATGGAAAATGTTGCCGCCTGACAGATATGCATATTGACAACTATGTCTTCAGTTGTAAGGCTCAGATCTTCAATACTGCCTGTGTATCTGGTCGGCTGTGATTTGAAGGCAATTTTGGCGTCAAGCCTGTTATTCAAACGAGGGCACCATTCAATTGTGGCAAGAACATCGAAACCATTATCAGGATCCGCATTCTGTTCGCCATAGCCGTTGAATGCCGCAATCAAGTAGCCCTTGAACTTCAGAAGTTCCGCGCCCCCTGTGGCAAACTCCCCGCTGGCTGCTGCAACTGAAACAACGATCAGGAACACTGCTGTGATATTTCGCAACTCATACTCCTTTCTTTCTCGCCTGCTCCGGCGTAACTGCCGGTAACAGAGGAAACATCGCACTGTAGTGTTAAGGGAGTATCTGGGAAATGTTAAGAAACGGTTAAGAAAATGTGAAAGGAAGAATGTTCCATGGAAACGGGGTAATTTGCACTAGTTCCTGTAGATATTTATCTCTATATTGAATTCTTTGGTAAAGATTTAACAAATAGGAGAAAGCTTAATGGGTAGTGTATTCCCTGTCAGAGCCGGTATTGCCGTGTTG
>CAZRXU010000055.1:0-16586 GCA_964604135.1 uncultured bacterium
TTTGCTGATTGATGTTTCCGGGATGTCTGTTGCCAGCGTGGTTACAGTTAGAACGAATGCTGCAATTGAGGAAGAGACACAATCAACAGAGTTCCCATGGAGCGCAGAGACAACGCACAGCAATTATGGAAGTGGAGTTATCATCAGAGAAGATGGCTATATTGTTACAAACTCGCATGTTATAGGAAATGCGGAAGAAGTGACAGTAACTCTTCCTTCCGGCGAGGATATTCCTGCAATACTGGTGGGCTCTGATCCGGGAAGTGATATTGCTCTGCTGAAAATAGAGATTGACTTCCCGATTAAAGCAATTGAAATGGGTAACAGTGATGACCTGATGGTGGGAGAAATGATTCTCTCCATCGGATCTCCCTTTGCACTCAGCCAAACAGTTTCTCTCGGTATTGTAAGCTTTCTTGACCGAAGGTGCCCTGGCCTTGCTAATTACGAGAACTTTATTCAAACCGATGCTGCGATAAATCCGGGAAACAGTGGCGGGGCACTGGTAAATCTTGACGGGAAACTTGTTGGTGTATGCACTGCCTTCGCCTCAAGAAATGGCATGTATCAGGGAATCGGTTTCGCTGTTCCTGTTAATGCAGTAAGAAGCATTGTTAACGATCTCATTCTTAGTGGCGAGGTCAGAAGAAACTGGCTGGGAGCTTGTCTTCAGGAAGTACAGATTGATTATTTAGAGAACTCCGATACATTCGGCGCAGTTGTTCTTACCGCTATTCTCTCTGCATCTCCTGCTGAATCAGCGGGGCTCGAAAGAGGAGACATTGTAATTGCCATTGATGGTAGCAGGTTTGCGTCTGCTGCTGATTTCCGCAACAGGATAGCCGGATATGAACCGGACGCAGAGATTTTGCTAACTGTGATGCGTGATGGAGTTGAACAGTTGATTCCGGTGCATCTTAAATAGATTTGCAGCAAAAATATTCATCCAGGTATGATCGTGGAAACTCACTCAACTTGACAGACAACCCAGAGGGTACATTTCAGGTATTCCGGGAATACTGGGCAAGCACTGGTTCCGGGACAGGTGAAAAGTATTTGCTTTCTTTCATTGTGCCGCCCTTCGTTTCCGGAAAGGAAGGCCGTATCCTTAAGGGATTCCACGTGCGGGAAGAACTCGCTGGAGATACAGAACATCATACGGCGAGCAGCAGGGCGCTTCTGGCAAGATGCTGGCTGAGTAGCGATATAGAAGCACTCTTCGAAAGATTGCTGCATTTAAAGCAGATGGGTCTGTAACGCGGAATTATCACAGTTAACATCGTTGCAATGGCTGCTATAGTTGCAGAGTATCCTGTATACGAAGCAGAAACATGTGTATCCCTTGACAAAGAACAAGCATCTAGTAATAATTAATCTACTCTAACCAATATAAGGAGGAATGAGAGATGAGCAAGTGTCTAGTTGCTTTCTACAATGAGACAAATGAAACCGTTTTATTCAAGAACCTGGAGGATACGAAGAACGACAGAAAACTGCCTAAGCAGTCCATGTTCACTACAAAAGTTCATTTCAACATTCCTGATAACAGCGATTCATCAGAATATTTTGATGCACATCACATGGAATTGCAAAAGGAAGATGGTACAACCATCTTAAGTTTCTGGGACGATGACGATGCTAAATATGTGATGTTTTTCTGTGATGGAAAGAATTGGAATGTGGTTCAGTGTATACCGGGGTTTAATCAGCCAGGAGACAAAACCGATGTTGCGCTGGTTTTGACACGTAATGGTACGGCTTTTGAATTACATTCCCGTTTTGTGCAAGCTCTGGTGTAGAATAGCGAAGAAGAATATTTCTCTGCCTGGCATGCCTGAAACGGATTACTGAGCCGTAATATTGAACAGCATGCGGTCTGTTGGCAGCATTGCCTGATGTCGGGAGCGCTCCGGGTGTCAGCACTGGAATTGCTTTGTTAATCAGTGCCGATTCATCCTGTTTTGTATTTCTGATTTCTCCGTTTCTGAGATAATGCTTTGGGTAACTGCGGTTTCAAGAAGATCGCCGGTTGTTGCAAGATGATTGATGCCAAGCCTGTTCTTTATTGTTTTGGGTACCCGTTTTTTATCGTCTGAACAAACAATCCAGTTGTTGGCAGAGGCAAGTGCAATGCACGATGATTCTCCTTTTCCGAGACGCCTGCAAAGGCTGAAATAGTCTTCCATAATGCGGGGTGTTGCTAGTCTGGCAACCCGAATAAGGCCGGAGTTAATACAGTCATTCACTTTTTTGAGTTGTGATTTATTGGTTACCTCCAGGATTACATGTTGTGTTGTGATGAATTCCATGCCGGATAGTTCCCGGAGAATGCTGAAACAGTCGGCATTGGCAAAATGAATAAGGATGCAGGTGTCGAGAATCACAGTGGATTTGTCAGTTATCAGCATTGAGAATCTTAATGAAGCTTGATGCATTATCAGGATTAATGCCTGCAAGAACTGCTATTTCCATGCACTTTGCAGTGCTGATTTCGTTTCTGCGCAGTGCTTCAAGTGCCATGTTAAAAAGCGTTGTTCTGAAAACATCAGTTGTTTTGAACGCGGTATCGGTTTCAGTTTTGCTCATGATGCTTCGGAGCTGCCTGCCGTACATACCTCTCTCTTCGTTCAGGAGGCGATCAAGTTCATCTGCGGAGAGAAAACCGGTGTTTTTAAGGCGATACAGCATTGTGGCAACACTGACTCCGAACCAGAGTGCCATTCCACCAACTTCGTAAAGCTGTATAAACTGTTCGGATCTGATATTTCTTTTGCGTACGTCCAGATGTTCATTTTCGTTGTAAACAGATGCTTCTTCCCGGGAGGGAAGACCTTTGCCCAGTTCGTAGACTTTGTCTCTGCACAAATCATCAGGTACAAGAAAATGAGCAGCGAAAGAATTTGCTCTCACCTCCAGCAGTTCAGAGTGTTTACTGGTATGGCTTACTGATACCGGCCTTTCAGTATCTGCAATTGCATGGCAGTATTCATGAACCAGAGAAAACCTTTTTCTTACCCCGGGATTGGTGGAGTTAACAAAGATAAAAAGCCCTGCATTTTGATCTTTTACCGTAAAGCCGGAAATGTCGGGATGCATTTCTTCCTGCCCGACAAGGATTCCCTGAGATTCAATAAGAGTGATCATGTCTGTTACAGGCAGATGCCCCAGTTCCAGCCTTCTTCTCTCTTGGGCGGCAATCATTTTTCCCTGTTCTTTTGCCTCCCATTTGCTTGCCGGAGGCTTTAGCCCATAGGAAGGTGTTGCTGTAGAGTTTGTTTCAATGTTCAGGATATTTCTGAGATTGACACTTTCACGCCCAAGCTTCAAACAATTCGACACACACTGTTTAAGATGCTGATTACTGCTCAGATCAGAATTGGCCCGGAAAAGGATAGCAGCCGGGTCATTAATAGCTTGCGTTTCTTCAAAGAATACCATTGGGTTACAACCCAGGAAATCGGCTATCTTTTCAAGGGCAACAGAGTCGATAACCCTGTTGCCCAGCTCCATTTGTGCAACAGTTGCCCTGGAGATTTTAAGATACGCAGCCAGATCATCCTGAGAATAGCAGTATTTTTCTCTTAGCTTTCTGACTCTGGCCCCTGTATTCATCAGTTGCCTCCTTTTCAGTTACAGTTTGATTCCGGCAGGTGTTCCGGAATCAAGAAGAAGATGAGAGACGTATCCGGCAATCATCCCCTCAAAGAAACCAGTAGTTAAACGGACAAGTATCTGGTTCCTGTTGAGTTCAGCTGGAAATGAGTGCTCAAAGGCTGCATACTGATCTGCAGGGACTTCCGGCATTTTTAGAAGCATTGTTAACAAGGCTGCTGTTATGGCACAGGCTGAAACGGAGTGCCCAACAGCCCGGTGGCCTGGAGAATCAGGCGGGTCGATAATATCCGGTAACCGCCCTCCCAGCAGCCCACCTGCTGCAGAACCCAATAGCCCGGCAAGATCAATACCATGCTGCCCGATCTGTTTAGCAAGTACAAAGAGTATTCCTGCACCTGCTCCATACGCTGAATGAGTATTTCTGTTTGGCATAAATTACCTCCTTTCACTGGAGACTAACACAATAAACGAAGAATGTCAAGATATGGCAAAGCATGTTAGAATGCTTTAGGGACTATCAGGAAGCGGTGTCATTTGGACTTCAGGCGACTAAAATGAAGTGAGTTTTGCGCGGGGCTGGATGTGGATACCGACAGAACGGAGTCTGTTGCTCGGGGCAGCATTGCATCCATTAACCCCGTAAATCAACCAGGTCTGGCGGGAAATGCCACTGTTCTGCAGCGATTGCAGAATTCTGCAAATGCGAGACTGTTGACAGGGTCACAACCGGATGTATCAGTTGAGGGTGAAGCTGTTGGATGTTGAGCCGGAGGTGTGGAGACGTTTCGTTGTTTCAGGAGACATTACACTTGACCGGCTGCATGATGTTATTCAGATAGTAATGGGATGGACCGACAGCCATCTGCATTCTTTCACAGTAGGCAAAAAGAGGTATACAGAAAGGCCTGAACCTTCCCGCGAAGGGGTTGAGGAGTGCAGGCATCGTCTGGTTAATCATGTTAAGAAAAACGGCCGTGCTTTTGAATACTGGTACGAATTTGGCGATGACTGGATACACGAAATCAAAGTAGAAAACAGCAGGTATTGCTTTCCTGATGATGCAGGGTTTCCTCTGCCATGGTGTATCGGCGGTGAAAACGCATGCCCGCCTGAAGATGTGGGAGGACCTCCCGGTTACCAGCAGTTCCTGGCTGCTGTTACAGATCCGGAAGATCTTCTGCACGAGGAATACAAGAGCTGGTCTGGGGAGTATTTGACCCCAGTGCCTTCAATCGGGATGAAGTTAATAACACACTGCTTGCGTACAGAAGATGGTCCAGAGGAAGGCATGAAGACTTCTTTCCGGGGCATCCAAGGTGGTAGTGTTTCGCTTTTTGCAGCAGGAGTGTGATGTGAAAGTACGTGAATTTAAGAACACATGTCAAAAGACATCCAGTTGCACAGGCTTCGATATGACTACTCCGAAGTGTGTTTTCTGCTATACTTAGTGGAACAATCTGTCGTATTGTCAGGAGGGAGTGATTATGGTTACGCTCAGTAAAGCATATCTGTTGGTTGTTTTTGTTTTTGCATGTTCCGGTATTGCAGGAACTCCACTTTCCAGCGACATTAATTCAGAATTAAATGAATTGCTGTCGGCTGAACTGACTGATTTCCAGAATGAAACAGGTCTGAGTCAGGGTGGTATGGCGGTATTCGTATCCACACCCGATGAGGATTATTTCGGTTCTGCCGGGATCGGTTCCGATGTGAGCGAGGGATTTCATTTCAGGGGAGCAAGCACCACAAAAACGTTCACGGCAGCTGCTGTGATGTTTCTGTATTCCCAGGGGCTTCTTGAAATAGATGATTCGGTTGCAGATGTGATACCTGGAAGGGATATCCCGTATCTGCCGGAATCATCGGAGTACGATATTCCGTTCAAGAATCAGATTACCATCCGGCAGCTGCTGGGGCACAGAGCAGGCGTTTTTGATGTAAGCAACGACTGCATACCGGAAACGGCAGAAGAACCATATGCCGGCCAGAACTACATAGAATACATCCGTGATGTTGAGGGTGATAACGAGCACACATTCACATTTGATGAACTTGTTGGAGTTGTTGCCGACAACGATCTTTCATACTGGGCACCGGGAGCCGGATTTCACTACAGCAACACAGGCTACGCCATGCTTGGTAAGATCATAGAGCGAGTGAGTGGGATGTCCTACAGGGAATACATCAGAACCACTTTTACCGAACCTCTGAATCTGATGGATACCAGTTTTCCAGAGACCGGCTCGGATACCTGTATTCCGGAACCGTTCATAGACGGGTACACACTCTTTGATGGCGAAATGTATGAAACCACGCAGGACAACATGTCGCCTCATGTTGCCGAAGGTAATGTGATAACAACTTTTAGTGATCTATCCAGATGGATAAAGCTTCTGCTTTCTGGAGAAGCTGGTCTCGATACTGAAGTGGTACAGGAGATGATGAATGTTCAGCCCACAGGTGAACACCATGTATGGTATGGGCTGGGGATTACCTATACCTCAGGGCTCGGTTTCGGGCACAACGGAGCTCACATCGGATACATGACCATACTTCGATATGATCCAGCGGATTCAGTGACTGTGGTGATGATGGCTTCTTTTCTCGCACCGGAGTACTTTCAGAGGCAGGGAGATATGCTGATTGAACTGGCTTTGAAGGCAAAGGAAGCCTGCGGTTACGATGTGTGCAGGGATGAACAGCCTGATCAGAACTGATCGAACAATGCTGTTGGAGGCAACATGAGAAGGAAGATTAGGGTGTTTATTACAGTTCTTCTGGCTTTTCCTGCTGGAGGGTTTGCTGTACCGGTTTCACCGTTTGTCTATCAGACGGAGTCTGAGGTTTCGGTGAAACTGGATGAATACATGACTGCACTCAGTGACGCAGGCAGATTCGATGGAGCGATTCTGTTTGCCAGGGGTGATACCGTTCTTCTGTCCAAAGGATATGGTCTGGCGAACTTTGAGTTTTCAGTTCCCGTCACTGCGAAGACCGTGTTTCCCATAGGCTCTAATACCAAGCAGTTTACGGCAGCGGGTATAATGCTTCTGCAGGATCAGGGGTTGCTGGACGTCAACGATCATGTGTCTATGTATGTTCCTGATGCACCGCCGCAGTGGGAAAATATCTGTATTCATCACCTTCTGAACCACACATCAGGCATACCATCCGAGGGTGCGTATGATTCCACAGATCCACATGATTACTTGCTTCCGGAACTCATGGTCAGGATAACACAGCTCCCCCTTGAATTTGAGCCGGGCGACAGCATGACCTACTCCAACAATGGTTACATCACACTCAGTTACATCATTGAACAGGTTAGCGGAATGTCTTACAATGAGTACCTCACACAGAACCTGTTTCAGCCGACTGGTATGACTTGTACGGGGCAGGACAATTCCCGTGATGTGTTTCCCCTGAGGGCATCAGGGTCTTCATCAGTTGCCGGGAACAGGATTCATTATGAAATGCAGAACATTCACAACCGGTTTGGCGCCGGCTGTCTGCATTCCACTACAGGAGATATTTTCAGGTGGTTGCGTTCATTCTACACCGATTCGGGGGTTCTTTCGCACCAGGCTGTTGAAGACATGATGGAAAATAACTACGGTGTAGTGAGGGCAGAGCTTGAAGGCCGCCCTGTGGTTGGTCACGGAGGGCGTGCTGTCGGGTTCATATCCTATACACTGTACTTCCCGGATGAAGACGTAACTGTAATCTTCCTTTCCAACTACGACAGAACACCAATGGCAACTCTTCCACTTGGGCTGGTCTCAATCGTGTTCGGCGAACCCTGTTCGATTCCAGAGAAGATAAGCAGGGTGGAAGCTCCAGTCGCTTTGGAGGTGCTGGAGGAATTCACAGGAATCTATGCTCTTGAATGGGAAGAAAGCTGGACATATTCGGTGTTTCTGGACGGTGACAAACTGTATTACACATCTACTTTTCCTGCGGAGACAGTTGAGCTGTTCTACGAGGGAGATGACACTTTCTTCATAACTCCACAGTCAGCCGATTCTTTTGTTTTCAGTCGCGATGACGATGGTGAAGTGAATGGACTCAGGTTGTTCACCCTTGAGGGTGTATACGACTCCGCTGCAAGGGTAGAGCAGTAATTCAGGAAACCTGCCTGTGTATTACAGGCACAGGCAGGCTACCATGAAACATACCCGGGGAAAACGACCCTGCTGACTTCAGCGAATATCTTTCCTGACCGGCTGACATCGTCCAGATCAAGCCTGTTCACATTGACCACAATTACGGCATCCTCAGCAGGGAGGTAGTACATCTCCGTAGAGAAGCCGAATATCGTCCCGTTGTGTCCATAGAACTCCCCGATCTTGAGTATTCCTTCACCGTACTGCATGAATTCCGGAGCCTCATCGAAAACTTCTGTTTCCAGTCGGTGCTGCTGAGTTTCCGGTGAAAGCAGTGTTCCCCGATACAGTGCCCTGGCGTAAATATTCAGGTCGTTCATGGTGCTGATTATAGCCCCGCCGGCGTTGGCGCAGCTGGTGTTCATCTCTGTCTTGTCTTCGAATTCTCCCGTATTCCGGTTCCATGAGTATCCGCGATTGCTTCCCTGAAGAAGGTAGTTTCCATGATCAGGATACAGCGTGGAATTCATCCCCAGAGGCTGAAAAACTCTTTCGTCCACCAGTTCTTCAAACGGTGTTTCTGTTACCAGCTCACTGATTTTTGCCAGAAGCGTATAGTTGGCATTGCAGTACACGGTTCTGGTGCCCGGTGCTTCGAATTCACCGGAATGGGACGCCACAACATCTATCAGCGAATCAATAGAGTAGTTCTTGAACGGGTGGCTGTACCAGTTATGAAGCAGAGCTTCGTCAGCGTAATCGAAGAGACCGCTTCTCATGCGGAGAAGATTTCTGACTGTAATGCTGTCACCGCCTGGAAACTGCGGCAGGTAGATGGAAACTGGATCTGAAGTTGATACAAGACCTTCGTCAACAAGAGTCAGTAACACGGTAGCTGTGAAGGTTTTTGTGATACTCGCGATTCGAATTGGATCATCAAATAACCTTGCCTCACCTGTTTCAATGTTTGCTGCACCGAATGTTTTCAGGTAGCTGTCTTCGCCTGGAATCCAGATACCAACGGCGATACCCGGCAGGTTGTATATCTCCAGATCGTATTCCAGCAGCGAGTCGAGTTTTGCTGTAACATCGTCAGTTAAACGCTGTCTGCCATCAAAAACCGCATCACTCGAACCGAGTGAGGCAGAAACAGTGACAATTGCAACTAACAGAACCGGTTTCAGTATTACATTCATTTGCATCCTCCTCCTGCTTAACCCGGGAGTTGTTCTTTTTATCGTGCAGCGTGGATAGTCAGAGACTGAACCTTAATCCTGATTTCAGCGCGTAATCGGTTTGATCAACCCCCTGTGCCGGAGAGTCGTCATAAGCAAGATCGAAAGTGTTGATTATGGAAAGATGCTGTGAAAGACGGGTTTCCAGACACAAAGCCGACATCAGCAAAGGTTCTGTAAAGTCAGGCAGTTTGGGCTGATAGAATCCGCTGAGGTCAATCGTCAGCACATCCACAGGTTGCCAGAGGAGGCTGATGAAGAATGACCCCCTGAAATTTGTGGTGTCTTGTTTGTTAATCTCGCTTGTGAATGCCAGAGATTCCATCATTGCAGAAGCACCAAGTGCCGCACCACACCGGTCGTTGTGCAGTATATCCGCCCTTAGCCCACCTCCCAGCAGTGTTCGTCGTTGAAGACGCTGGTAGGGTTTGTATTGATCCTGAGTAAAAAGAAGTGTAGCGAAAGTAGTGGTCAAACGGTAATTGTGTCTGAGGTGAGCCACAAAATCTTCTGAAACTGTGCTGCCGTCAATATTGTAAAAGTTTTCCGAAATCATGAACCTGAATCTGTTCTTCCTGGTAAGGAACTGTACCGCTCCGTGGGAGGAGAGGTCCATGTGGTGATAATTCCCCCTGGAGAGAGAGAACTTTCCTTCCACTTCCACAGACCAGCCGTTATCAATATCGGACCAGCCGCGAAGGGTGTTCAGTATCTGAGCATGGGCATCCGTCAGGAAGGCCAGAGACAGAGAAACAATCAGTATAAGAGGGAGCTTCATAGATCCTCCATGGTATAGAGTGTTGATTCAGCATCCTGTTTTAGCCTGCAAAATGAAACATAGTGCTTGTCAGCATGTAATACCACCGCACAAGATGAATACATCCAGTTTGAACGATTCAGTGAAGTACCCATCACTTGATATTGGGATAAATAGCTGGAAAGTAAGAGATTACAGTTATTCTGGCAAACAGAGTGTTGCCACCCGACAAGTGAAAGGCAGCTCATGTTCGATATCGCAGATAAAGTCTGATATAGCGACAAGCAGCACGAAGGGAAGTTGGCTGGATGAAACCATCTTAGAAACGAAATGCGAGTTTGTACGGCGGCTTCCTCCCTTCCATCTTCCGGTGTAATCAGCGGAAAGATGTAAGTATCTGAATTGATGCATGGTGGAGTTCAAGAGGGGGTGCTGAATTACCGGGGTGTTCCGGAAGAAGCCAGAGCCGGCGTAAATGAGGTGGTTTTTGGCCAAAGAATCACAGCTCCCTGATAGCTTGATTTTTTGTATTATGTAGTATGCTGTTGCCTGGAGAAGGTATTTGAAAGGAAAAATGAAATGGAAAGAATTCTCAATATTCATATAGAGAAGTTACCGGAAGGTGTTTACCTTGCTACATCTGATTCAATACCTGGATTAGTAGCCCAGGGAAGAACTGTTGCAGAGACATTGGAAATTGCCCGGGATGTTGCCAGAAAACTAATTGAAGCGCAGATGGAAAGAAAAAGCCTTTCAGAATTTCCCAAAATCCAGGAGATTTTCGATTATCCCCTTGTTATAAGCATTTAGCACGGGAAGACTTGCTGGTTAAGATGCTGACAAAATGTTATTTGATGAGGTGCTATTCTATTTTTGTGATCTCTTCAATAGTGAAGTATACATCATAGAGTCTTGCGTCTGTGGATCGCCAGAGTAATTCAGAAACCTCTGTTTCCATGGATTTTAAATTGATAAAGATGGTCATTTTGCGTTTGTCATTAATTAAAGAGATACCGTTGTCCCAGCCCCAGATCCCTGTGATCTCAAACCTGCTGGAGTCGGAATTTGTCCAGCTACCCTCAACTGCTCTGCCACTCATGCCGGTTGGGTCAAGGTAGAAACTTCCATCATCCAGGAACAGATAGGTGGAAGAACCGTCTGTGAAAGCAAACTGACCTTCCTCATCAATGATCTCAATTATTGAGGGCAGTTCCGCTTCAATATTCGTATCACCAGGAAGTACACAAATCATGGTTATTGCAAAAAGCAGCATAGTTTACTCCAAATCTGTTTTGATCTTCACCAAATATACATTGATCTGAGATTTTGTTACAGATTTCTGAAGATCCCCTTCTTTTCCAGTTTTTTCGCGAGGGCTTTGGCGTATTTTTTGTCTGATATGGCAACAACAGTGTCGGAGAGCTGCTCTGCCTTGTCTTTGCCTGCTGCTGACACAACCTGAAGAGCGGTTTCCCTGTCCGGGCAGGTGAACAGAATTTTCGTGGATACAGATATTTTTCTGCACTGTGATACCCAGTTGCGTATCTGTTCAGTAACATTGGGCGGGATGGGTTTGCTGGAGAATTCGGAAAGAGATTTCATTATTGAATCGAAGTCAAGACCACCTGCTGTGGCCCGGACAACGCTTTCCCTGGTTAGTTTGAACAGTGTTCCCATGCCCCTGCCGACTCTGCGTGAAAAACGCCCGAGCTGTACTTCCGCAGACGGCGCGGCAGCCATAAATACGATATCAAAATTAGGCTGTACAACAATTTCCACAGCTTCAGAAGCTCTTTCCGGTATTTCATCGGATTTACCTGCAAAGAAAAGCCCGTAATCATTCAGGATGAAAGCAAACTCATCGGCTTCTTTGATTCTTCCAATGTTGAGCAGCCCCATGGGGATTACCCAGTGAATAAGGTTTGACCGAAGCATAACTATCCATTTATTAATCATATCCGACTTGTCGAGAAGAAATTTGTCAAACCAATCATCCGGTATCCTGTACGGAACTCCTGCATGAAACAGTGTAAACAGAGGATTATTGATTATAGAATGGTAACCGAAGAAGGATACGTCTGTAACAGGCAGCTTGAAATCAGCGATACTTGTTAATGCTCTGTAGGTGGAACCTGAAAGAGTCTCCCGGGCCCAGTAAGAGCTGTTTTCTTCGTGCACGTCTGAAAGCTCAGACAGACATTCGGGGTTCATCGGAAATCTGTCCCGGTTCAGGAAAACCGACTGGCGAAGAATCGCTCTCTTCTTTCTCAAAATGCGTTCGGCTTTTTTTGCCTGGGAAAGCGCAAGCCATTTTTTGCCTTCTACGGATACACAGAGAAATAATTTACCATCTTTGTTGTCTGCAGAAGCATAACCAGCGAAAACAATAGTTCTCATTGCCAGAGCAAGCCGGTCTTTCGCGGTGTAGGAATAGAGAAAATTGCACCCGGGCGGCAGGTCATAGAAGCTGGAATACAGTTCACGTTCAGACCTTGCATACATGGCGCGATCTTTTTGCTTAAGCGGTATCGGCCTGACAGCAGCTTCCGCAAGAATAATCGTCATGTCATCCACCATGAACGAAGGGCTGCTGTTTACCGGGACATCAACTGTATCCATTGCCTTTGCAGGTGGGTTAAGGAAATCATGTACAAAACTTCTGATGCCGATCTGTACCGTGTATGTTGCCGGATCAATTGAGATAAAAACAAGTAATTTGCTTACAAGCAGGTGAACGGCTTTTGCAAGAAAGAGTGGATCTTCGTCTGTAATTACCTGATAAACATCAGAGAGCGGAATGGGATTAGTACCGTTGACCAGAAGGCGGATTATACGTTTTGCTATTGAAAATTCGGGATATGCACCATCTGTTTCTTCAAATACCAGATTGTCTTCATCTGCCCGGGGAACCCATTTAGCTGTGTTGTTTGATTCAAGAAACATGCTTATCCAGTATGCCGATCCTGTTCGGGAGGCAAGATCGTATTCACCCCTTCCGTACTGCCAGTACGACTCTGTCAGGCCATTGTATTCCGTCGGGGTGTAGAAGTGTTTAAGATAGCCTGCAAGGTTATCAATGGTGTCCTGCATTTCGAAGAATGTTGTATCTGTCAGTGCTGTAACCAGTTTGTGGAACTGTGCAGAATCATCAGGGAATGTGATGCAGGTGCCGTCTGGAGAATACTTAAGAAAGCCGAGATTGATGAGACTCTCTGCTTTTTCAGGATCGCAATTTTCAGACGGTACTGTCGGGGGTTTCAGGTTATGGAGGTAGTATTCCTGTTCGCTGCGGGGCAGTTCATCCCACAAACCGGCGAGAACAACAATACAATTCCAGTCAACCTCAAAGTATTTCATCACTGTATCCAATTCTGTATTCGTACCCCTGTTCGCAGAGGAAAAGCTGTCGTTTCATGGCGAATTCCTGTTCTTTGGTATCGTGGCTTACAAGCGAAAAGAAATGCGCCTGGTTTAATCCTTTCTTGGGGCGAAGTATTCTTCCCAGCCTTTGGGCTTCCTCCTGGCGGGAACCGAAAGTGCCGCTTATCTGAATTGCCACACCTGCATCAGGGAGGTCTACAGAGAAGTTCGCTACTTTGGAAACTGCCAGTACTCTGATTTTTCCGGCACGGAAATCATTGAAGAGCTGATCTCTTTTCTTCTGGGTTGTTGAACCTGTAAGTGATGGAATTCCAAGGGCTTTGCCTACTTCCTTCACCTGCGAAACATACATTCCAATCACAAGAATCTGTTCATCAGGAAACTGCGTGATGAGCTTTTTTATAATCGGCAGTTTATCGGGATTTTCGGAAGCTATTCTAAATTGCGCTCTGGCGTTGGACACTGCGTAGTGCATTCTGAGGTTTTCCGGCATTGGTATCAGTATTTCTGTGCATATTGCTTTCGCGATCCATCCGTCGTGTTCAAGTTCTTTCCACGGCACATCTGCCTTCTTGGGGCCGATGAGAGCAAACACATCATCTTCAAGCCCGTCTTCACGCACAAGAGTGGCAGTAAGGCCAAGACGCCGTCTTGCCTGCAATCCGGCAGTTGCCTGGAAAACAGGTGCAGGAAGCAGATGTACCTCATCGTAGATGATCAGGCCCCAGTTTCGTTCGTCAAACAGCTCCATGTGTTTGAATTCGTCTTCCCTGCTTCTGCGGTAGGTCATTATCTGATAAGTGGAAACTGTTACAGGCTTTATTTCCTTCTTTCGCCCGCTGTATTCGCCTATCTGATCCTCTGTCAGTGTGGTTTTATCAAGCAGTTCAGATATCCACTGCCGTACAGCTGTAACATTTGTAGCGAGAACAAGAGTTGACGCCTGAACTCTTTCCATTATGGCAGCACCAATAATGGTTTTACCTGCTCCGCAGGGCAGCACAACAACACCGGAACCGCCACTGTCTGACCCTCCGGCGTGAAACAGATCAACGGATGTACTCTGGTAAGGTCGCAGGGCAAAGGGGAGACCTGCAAGAGTGCAGTCACGCAGACTGAAAGAAAGGTTTTCACCGGCGGTGTATCCGGCAAGATCTTCAGCAGGGTAGCCGATCTTTATCAGAGCCTGCTTGAGCCTTCCCCTGTTGTCACGATCCACTGCAAAGGAACCGTCTTTGTGTTGTTTCCCCAGGAAAGGAGTTACCTGCCGGTTAAGGGAAATCTCCATGGCCAGAGCACGGTCATCTGTAACCAGCTGAAGGTCAGCACCCTGTTTGATTATCTTCAAACGTCCGTAACGGGAAGCAAATTCGTTTATTTCGATCAGTACATGTGAAGGTACTTTGTACTTGGAATAACCTGTGAGTGTACCGGTAATTTCGTCAACTTCCACACCGGAAGCACATGCATTCCAGATGGAAAGCGGTGTGATACGGTATGTGTGAATGTGTTCAGGAGATTTTACCAGCTCTGCGAAACGCAGCAGTTTGTTGCGTGCCTCGAGGTAAAGAGGGTTATCAACCTCAACAAGAACCGTATGGTCTCCCTGAACAATCAGTGGATTCGCTGGATTGAAGTCGCTCATTTCGGCAGAATATATCCCTTCCTGCGCAGTTTTGTTCTGAATGCTTTCTCATTTTTTCCGGCAACAACAACGCAGGAGTCTCCTGCAGGGAGGCAGATCTTTTTAAGCGAGCTGTCTGATGTGATTGCGGCGGCAGTTACCGAATCTTTACACCTCACAAGAAATGCATCACTGACAGACACTATGGATTCTATTCTGTTTACAATATCATCCAGAAAAACTGCGAGGGTATTGGGCAGGCTGTTCTCACTGTGGCTTTCAATGAATTCAATAAGTTCATGGATGGAGTGCCCCTGCTCAATGCTCAGCAGTATTTTTTCTTTGCTTACCTTCCAGACCATGTCGGAAGTTTTCTCTGCAAACATTTCGAGTGAATACTGTTCCGCAGCAGAAAGAGTGGAATCGCCTGCAACGAGTTCCATGTTTGATTGAACTTTGAAATACCGTCGCTCCTGTGCTGCAGGAGGCGTGTATGAATCGCTTACTCCAAGACAGCAGGCACCGAGAGAGTTGAGTCTGACATACAACAGGCCGTCATACCGGCTGCAGAATAAGCGATCTGCGCAGTCATCAAACTCAGGCAGGAGGCGATGGGGATACACATAGGCAACATCCAGAAGCCCCAGAGTTGCCAGGTATTCGAACAGAAACACCCTGGTGTATACCTTTTCCAGCTTTCCCTCATTGCCTGCATAACCGAGACTTCCATAGTGCTTTTCCCCGATGTACAGATTCCACATGTTTTCCGACACTGTAAACGAGTTATCCGAGGCGAGCTGGAACCGGCACACCTCTTTGAAGGATATCCATTTTTCCGCAGGCCATTCGTAAATTGCGGCCAGCAGGCTCGACCTCCTGAAATCGGGATCAGTCAAGCCTCTTTTTCCTTTGCCTGTTTGCCCTCTGATTGTTGGAACCCGGCTCAGCTCATCGTATTTAACATTGTCCAGATAAGACCAAATACCGGAAACAAACTCATCAATGTCCCCGCTCATTGCTTTCCTGCCGGAGGGGGAAAGCTTCAGCTTGCCTTTGGAGTATCTGCTCCAGCCACAGTGCTGCACAAGTATTCCCCACGCATATGCCCGAACTGCTCCTGCTGCCTGGTAGTGGGGATCTGAAATAACATTGGGATCTTCCAGTTGAAAGTCAGGCACAGACAGAGCCTTTGAAATTGTTTTTACCGAGGCAGCCGAAGGTTTCCTCGATTTTTCTGAAACGCTGATTTTTCCCAGATCGACCAGGCGAAGCACATTTTTCAGTTCGGTAAAAATAGTGGCTTCACCGTAGTGAACCTGTATTTCCCTGTCTTTGTACTTCTCCGGTATTTTGTCAGTTGTTCTTACAACTTCCGCAGCAGGCGGGGGAAACACACCTTTCAGAATATCAATAAGTTCGTTACTTGTTTGCAGGCTGATTGACTGATATGAATTGCGGAATACAAGTGCCTGATACGGCGAAACAGTTTTGTCATGGTATCGGTTCAGCCTTTCAGGGATACGGTATCCGTATCGGTTGAAAAACATATCGGCATTTACACGACCGTTGTTGTGTGCAGCCAGCGCAAGTACCTGCTTCTCTTCCACAGAACAGTGCTTCAAAACCGCGTGGATATCAGTCTTAATCACATGCGAAATCACTTCGGCAAGATCTGCTTTTCTGGTGTGGTTTCTTCCAACCTTGAGTAGCCTGGCAATCTTCTTTATTCTTTCAGCATCAAGCGAAGATACAACATCAAGTATTGAGAGAACAGACACATCGGCTCCTTTCAAGCTGCTTTAGTCATGGATGCAGTTACATACTGAAGTATTTCAGTTTGGGCAAACAATATCAGTTTTACAGAGCAGAGG
>CAZRXU010000056.1:0-16292 GCA_964604135.1 uncultured bacterium
CACTCCATTTCTGAACAGCATTGAATGTACGCTGATCGAGTATACCGGAATTGAGAATATCACTTACAGAGCTGCCCTCTCAATACCGCAGAACCCTGTTCATGGTACCTTCTCGCCGGAAATAACCATTACGGTACCGGGAACTGTTGAGATCTCGATATATGATATTTCAGGCCGGCTTAAAGCTACACTGTCGCAGGAATTCTCACAGGGAACACACACAGTGCATTTTCACGGGCTTGAGGAGGGTGTTTACTTCTGCGTTCTCAGTATAGACGATTTCTTTGATCCTCAAATGCTTGTTATGCTTGAATAGGATATGCGGGTGCAGTATTCTGCTTTCGTCTGAAGCAGTGTCGCTGGAATACTGGAATGCTTTACTGCCTGCATCTATCTGGTATCACAATTGCGCGTTGTTGGTATTGACTTGATACCAAACATTATGCATTGTCGTGAAATTGTCATATAACAGTATGATACAACGACAGTGTCGGGGTCAGGGGGGCAATGCCATTACGGTCTCCCAATTACTTATCGCAGTGTAAATAACTACAGAAACAGGGGAGGAAAGGATGAACACAAGGATTCTATCAGTGCTGCTGGTTCTGGCAGTCTGTCCGGCGCTTCAGGCGGCGGAGATATGGGTAATGGGCTATTATGTTGGATACCATGTGGGTCTTCAGTCACCAAGCGAAGTAGACTACTCAACCATGACGCACATAATGGTAGGTGCGGCACTTCCCCAGAATGACGGTACTTTTACCGAAGATTTTTATCAGGGTTCATCAGGTTCTGCCTGGGCGCAGCAAACTGTTAATCTTGCCCATACTGCAGGCATAAAGGCGATACTTATGGTTGGAGGAGCCGGAAGCCACGCAGCCTTCCAGGCGACACAGAACTCTGCGGTACGGGCTGCCTTTGTCTCAAATCTTACTCAGATGGTAAGCAGCTACGGGTTCGACGGAATAGATCTTGACTGGGAACCCATTTCCGACTCGGACCGAAATGATATTCTTGCCCTCTCGCAGGCATTGCGCTCTGCCATGCCCGACAAGGTGATGACTCTCCCCATGGGATGGAGCAACAGCAATTTTCCTTTGACAGATCCATTCTGGGGGCAGCTGTCTCAGTACTTCGACAGAGTAAACATGATGTCATATCACATGACATGGATCGGCGGCGGTTGGGGAAGCTGGCATTCATCTGCTCTTTACGGCGAAACATCCACTACTCCATCCTCAATCAATCATACTGTAAGCACATATCTGGCTTCAGGAATACCTGCGGAAAAAATAGGCATTGGCATGGGCTTCTTTGGAGAACCCTACGAGAATGGCAGCTGGTCAGGAGGAACATTTGTTCACAATACCAGCCCCCCGTATATAACCGAGCCGGGACAGAGTACAGAGGAAGCTGCAGTGCGTGTGAGCGATAACTGGTTCTCTTACAGCAATATTATGCACTATGTCTACGACAGTAGTGCAAGACAATGGGACAGCACAGCTCAAGTTCCCTACCTGAGTTTCAGCACACCGTTTGTAAGCCCCTGGCCCACATGGCCATCTCCGCCAATAACAACCACATATGTAACCTACGAAGATGAGCAATCTATAGCGGCAAAGGGGCTTTATGTACACAATGAAGAGCTGGGCGGATGTATCATCTGGACCATATCCCAGGGATACCTTGACTGGTTATCATCAGGGGAGAAAGACCCACTGATGAAAGCGGTGAAGACTGCTTTCCTCGGAACCTCTTCAATAGAACAGCCGTCACCTTCATCTGTTGTATCCTTGTTTTCTGTTGCCCCCAATCCCGCTTCATTCTCAGCATCTGTCAGGTACAACCTTGTACAGCAGTCGCATGTCAGAATTACGATGTTTGACTTATCCGGGCACCAGGTGCGTACACTGTTGGACGATTTCGAGCAGGGCGGAGAACACTCATTGCCGATGCAGAAGCTTGATGAAATGCCGACAGGGGTGTACATACTGCAGCTTTCAACCGGTTCTCAAACCATTACCCAGCGGTTGGTTATAGCAAAATAGCTGACAACTCTTCCGCCTGTTTCAAAAATTGGTACGGTGTTTTCGCATCTTGCGTTTCCGGTGTGTCCGGGTTGACACTTCACTGCTTGCAGGAATAGAATACTTTGTTACCTTGCGCGGGGATAACACTTCTCCGGAAACAGCACACATTTAGAAACGGTGGGTGGTTGCATGAGGTTAGCAGGGGTACGCGGTGTAGCAGTAATACTGATGGCCTGGGTGTCGGTTTCAAGTGCCCAGTCCTGGGAATGCACAACTTCAGCTGCTCCGTGGACAGTACGGTCTTCCGGTACATCCATAGGCTTTAACAACAAGCTTTTCGTTTTCAACGGATACAAAGAAGTCTCGGTGATGTGGCATGATATCTGGTCTTCCACCGATGGCGTTAACTGGACATGTGAGGTAGACAGTGTGCCATACCCCATGAGTACTTCCATGGGTTGTGTGATTTTCAACAACAAAGTCTGGTTGCTGGGCGGACGGGACGGGTGTTGAGGAGATTCATATTGTCAGGTCTGGCAATCAGGTGATGGAAACAACTGGAACATGGTAACGGCAACCCCTGGGTGGAATGCAAGAAACGGAGCCGCAGCCTGTGTGTTTGACGGTAAAATATGGGTTATGGGCGGTGTGTGCCCTGCCTCCTATCTCAATGATGTGTGGTATTCGTCAGACGGCGAAAACTGGACATGCGCTACAACAACAGCTCCCTGGAGCGCCAGAACAGGTCACAGTGCAGTAAGCTACGATGGAAAAATGTGGATGATCGGTGGGGGTGCATGGGGAGCAGGTTTTGAAACAAAGAACGATGTATGGAGCAGCACAGACGGAGTATCGTGGTCAGATGTAACAGATTCCGCTCCATGGCCCCCACGAATGGGGCAGTCGCTTGTAGTCTACGATAACAAAATGTGGGTGCTGGGCGGAGGAAATCATTCAGGGATTACTCTTAACGATGTTTGGTACTCGTCAGACGGCGAGAACTGGACATGTGCTGATTCCTCTGCTGGATGGGCTGCCAGAGAATCACAGTATGCAGCAGTTCATAACAATACAATATGGGTGCTGGCAGGGCGCAGTGCCACCAGTAACTGTTTTAATGACGTGTGGTGCATGAATATGCAGGGAATATCTGATGAACCCCTTTCTTCAGTGATTCAGAACAGCATTCAGGTTTTCCCGTGTCCTTCTTCTTCTTCGGTAACCATCTCGTATGAGCTGCCTGTTTGTGGCAGAGTGAGAATTGACATTTACGATCTAGGCGGACATCGAATTGACACCTTAACTGATTCTTTCCAGAGCGTCGGAAACCGCAGTGCAGTCTGGAACAGAATCACCGACACCGGTGGAGGGGCTGAAAACGGTGTTTATTTCTGCAGACTTGAATTCGACGGCAATACAGCAACGAGCAAGATAATCCTTATTTAACAGATGAAGGGGGGGTACCTATTGAACAACGCAAAGCCATTAATACTCTGGTGTGTTTTGTTTGCAGCAGCATCGTCTGTCGCACAAACAGAGATCAGCGGTCCTCAATCCGGTACACTGGGTCCGGGAACATATCTGGTAACAGCTGAAATTTCCGTTCAAGAAGGAGATTCTCTTACTATTATGCCTGGAACAACATTCCTGCACAGCGGCAACCACAGATGGATAATCTCTGGCAAATTCACAGCAGAGGGCACAGAGGCAGACAGCATTGTGTTTGTTCCTCAGGATACCCTTGAAATACACATGTGGGGTGGCCTCAGATTTCAGACAGATGCTCCTGTGGCAACTCTTGATTACTGTGTAATCGACCACTGCTACATGTCAGACTACAACGGCCCCAGTGCAAGTGTTTCTGTGTACGGATCACAGGGTATTACAATAACCCACTGCCGTATTTCCAACGCTGCCTGTAACAATGACCACGGGGCAATCTGTGCACTGAACACAACTGTACTGATTGACAACTGCCTGCTGAGAGATAACACGGCAGTGAACCACCCTAAGGGAATGGGAGTGTTTCTGGATAACTGTACCGATTCAGAAATACTTCACACAATAATTTCAGGCAACACCAGCGACGGCGCTTGAGGCACTTGCGGAGGCGGTGGGGTCCACTGCAACAACTCTGATGTGCTTATTTCCCATTGTGTTATCTACGCCAACCAGCTGCCAAACTATTTTGGTGGAGGTATGGGTGGTGGCGGGGTTTTGGCGAAAGGCAACTGCAATGTTACGCTGAACAACAACACCATTGTAAACAACCTTTCCAGACTAACAGGCGGAGGCATCTGTACTCACGGTACAGGTGGTGCTGCAACATTTTCCGGTGTAAACAACATCATTGTCTTCAACGTAGCAGGCGATGGAACCCAGTACGGCTCTACGAACAGCGGAGGGCCGTGCAACCTCACCTACTCGTGTGTTCTTCAGGATATGCCTGGAACAGGCAACATCAACGACACTCCCATGTTTGTAAACGCATCTGAAGACAATTACCATCTCACTTCTGCTTCACCATGTATAGATGCAGGTGATCCTTCTTCCCCGCCCGACCCTGATGGAACCAGGGCCGACATGGGTGCGTACTACTTTGATCAGGTTGGGATCGGAGGGATGCCTACCTCTGATCAGACCTTTGTTCTGCACGGTGTATCGCCCTGCCCCTTCAGTTCCACAGCAGATATTTCGTTCTTCCTTCCGGAAGCAGGCAATGGAACTGTGTCTATCTTCGATACTGCCGGGCGACTGGTGGTTGAACTGGCTGACCGGGCAATGGCGGCAGGTGATCACACTCTTACATGGAACGGACGGAATTCTGCAGGCAGAACCACGCGCAACGGTGTGTACTTCTGTAGATGTGAATTCGAGGGCGACTGCAAAACACAGAGAGTAGTTCTTCTTAGGTAGATTCTCGTCTGTTCTCTGCGGTGTTCAGAGAGCTTTCGCACTGTGCGCTGTAAGGGCACGAACCGGAACAGCTGCTGCACACATCGCCAGACTTGTGGTTGTGTACCGCTCTTCGAATCAGGTACACAACCACTGCTGCTATTATTACTATTACTACCGCAGTATCCATTATGTCACCAACAATCCTAACTGGTACACAACAAGTGTAACTATGTAAGCCAGAATGGTCAGCCCAAAGAGCTGAATCATAGCCCACTTCCAGGATTCTGTTTCCTTTCTTGTAGCCGCGATGGTTGCCACACACGGCGCACTGATCAGTGCAAACAGCATCATTGCAAGCCCCTGAAGAGGAGTGTAGTTCTCTCTTAATTTTTCTCTGAGAGTGCTGGAATCTTCATCTGCTTCACCTACCGCAAAAACAACACCCATCTGTGACACAAATACCTCTTTTGCCGCGATTGCACCCATGAGGGCAGTGGTTACGCGCCAGTCAAACCCCAGAGGCTCCATTACCGGTTCCAGAAAGCGACCCAGTCTTCCGGTAACCGTGTAGGTAAATGCTTCCATCTGACGTGTGCTTTCAAGGGCAGTCACAGAGTCTGCAACTATCTCAACCGGCAAACCGGATTCAGTTACTGCAGCAATCTCAGAATCGTAATCTACGGAGAACTGCTGCTTTCTTGGAAATGACGACAGAGCCCACAGGATTACAGAAATAGCCAGAATTACTGTTCCTGCTTTTTTTACATATTCACCGGCATTGTCCCACGTATGGCGAAGTATAGATACAGGCGTGGGAATATGATACGATGGCAGTTCCATTACAAAGGGAGTTTCCTCTCCTTTGAAAACCTTCTTCCTTAAAAACCTTGCAATAGCTATGGACAGCAAAATTCCTACGAGATAGATGATCCAGACCAGCGGCGCCCTCCATGCCTGGGGGAAGAAGGCGGGAATGATCATCATATAGATTGGAAATCTTGCTCCGCAGCTCATTAGAGGCGCAACCATAAGTGTAGTAAACCTGTCATTGCGGTTCTCCAGGGTTCTGGTGGCCAGTATTGCGGGAACGGTACACCCAAAACCAACAAGAAGCGGCACAAAACTCTTTCCGTGAAGACCGAGTTTTTTCATCAGGCCATCCATGATAAACGCAACCCTCGCCATATAGCCGCTGTCTTCAAGCAGAGCAATGGCAAGGAACAGAAGAAATATATTCGGCAGGAAAACAAGCACTCCGCCAACACCACCGATAACACCCTCAACAATCAGCGCTCTCAACATACTGTCTGACCCGGAAGGCCAGAGACCTGACACAAGGTTCCCTACAAACTTGAACAGCATCTCCATGTATCCCATGAGAGGCTCACCCACGGTAAATGTGAAAGAAAAAACCAGATACATCATTACCAAAAAGATAGGAATCCCAATATACCTGTTTGTAACAATGGCATCTATTCTGTCTGAACGGGAAACCCTGGAACTCACAGTTCTAACAACTACCTGCTTGGTCAGCTGCTCTATGTACTTGTAGCGGGCTCTGGCAATAAGCATACCGCTTGAGATCCCTCTCTGTGTTTCCAGTTTTGAAGCAAGCTGAGTAGAGAAACCCACAATCGATTCATCCTCATGCTTCTGAACTTCTGGATCACTTTCCAGAAGTTTTATCGCCTTCCACTCGCAGTGCTGCTTTTTGACGCAGGCCAGTTCAGCGGTAAGAACATTTACCGCTTTCTTTATAGGGGTAGAAGCCCCTTTCACCCAGGGGCTGGAGGTTTGAACACCACGATTACCAACAACAGCATCTTTCAGTGAAGTTATTCCTGTGCCTTTGCTTCCCACTGTTTTCACAGTTGGAAGCCCCAGAATCAGTTCAAGTTTCCTGAGATTGGTTTTAAGACCCCTTCTTTCCACTGCATCCCACATGTTCATGGCAAGAATCATGTTCACACCAAGCTCCATGAGCTGCATGGTGAGGTATAAATTACGCTCAAGATTTGAACTGTCTATCACATTGATTACGATGTCGGGTTTCTCATCGAGAATAACATTTCTTGCAATTAATTCTTCAGGCGATCCTGCTGTAAGACTGTAGGTTCCGGGAAGATCAATCACCCTGACTTCTTTACCCTTCCACCTGAAGTGCCCTTCTTTCCTGTCAACGGTAATACCCGGATAGTTCCCCACAGACTGTCTTGCGCCGGTCAATCTGTTGAAAATAGATGTCTTCCCTGAGTTGGGATTACCTGCAAGGGCAATGGTGAGAGTTTTCTTGTCCATAATCAATCTGTCACCATCTCATCAGAGAAAAATGGCCGAACCATGATTCTGCTGCTGATTCCCTGCCCCAGCCCCACTCTTGAGCCGCGAACCTCTACAACCATGGGACCTGTACCGCCGCCACGCATAACTCTTACCACTGCATGGTGTGTAAGCCCCATGGCGGCCAGTTTCTGAATCATGTGAGTACCCCCACTTATTCCAACAATCTCAACAGGTGTATCCTTAGGTGCGTTGATCAGTTTGATAACTGCGGAATCAGTTTTCCCCATGTGCTGCACCTTCTTTTCTGAAGTTTTTTCTTTTTTCACTGTTGAACTCAAAACCGCCTTCTGCCGCCATTGGACAGTTATCGATAAACGCAAGAAACTCTACAAGCCTGTCTGTAATTTCTTCCCCTATGGCATGCTCTACTCTGCATGCAGCAGAGTCTGCCAGTTGTTCTTCCGCCCCAAGAATCTCGTTAAAAAACCTGCTTAGTATTCTGTGTTTCCGAAGAACCGCCGCAGCAAGAGTTCTACCACTTTCTGTAAGTGAAACAGATGAATAGGGTTTGTAGTTAACCAGCCCGCGGGAAGCAAGCGATCTTAAAGCCACTGTAACAGAAGGACGGCTAACAGCCATGGCATCAGCAATGTCTGCAGCGCGAATAGCACCGGAATCTGCTGCAAGCGATGCAATTACCTCAATGTAATCTTCAAGGCTTGCTGTTAGTTTTTTTGCCACTTCTGCTCTCCCTTCACTGGTAATATTAGTCTCGTCTAACTTTTGTCAAGGGAATACCCGTATTGACTTTGCACAGCGCTGTCTGCATTGTTTTCAGGCGCCGCTTTGAAAGGACATGATTATGTTAAAGGTCTTCTTCGTTCTGATTCTCTCCTCAATGGTGTGTGTTGCCGGTTCCGATCTTCCCCCACTGACAATCTTTTCGCAGCCACCGGAGCTCTCGGAACACTCTGATAATTCTGTGACAGAAACGGAATCTAATCTGCTGGAGACGCCGGAGCTCACCTGCCCCCGGCCATCAAAGAATTCTGTTGAATACACCGCAACTCCAAGGCAGGAATTGCCAAATATCGATGAAATTGCTCTTTCAACATCTGACAGGCCTGACTCTGACGACAGCTTTTTTGTGCAGTCTTCGCCACGCGTTTTTTTCGGAAGAGACAAAGGATTGGTTTCAAAGAGATAGGAAGTAAGCATGTGGTATGTTGCAGCTATCTGCGCCGTTGTTCTGGTCTCCGCGATAGCCGGGTTTGCGAAAAGCAGGCCTGGGGGTACTTCAAAGTCTTTAACGCCATTTGATGCTGTCACTTCGGCAACAGTTGCCAACATCATGTCTTCCAGTGTTTCCACTGTGTCTGTTGAACAGATAAACACACTGCTGGCAAGACTGGAAGCCACAGAGCCACCGGATCAGGTTATGGGTGCCATGTGTTACGAGCCCATGGCAATGCCTGAAGTTGCGGAATACATCTGCCCTGTGTGCGGCGAAAAAACTGTATACAGCTATACCAATGCTGCTTTTATCAGCTGGGAACTTGAAGGATGCCGCAGAACAGCTGACTCTATCAACACCCATACGGATTTCGATGTTGTTCTTGATGAAAGGCAGTTCTGTGACTTCTGCTCTTCTGATTCTGCAGATGAAGACCCGTCACTTCTTCTCAGAGTGATTTACGGAGACAGCGCAGAAATTGTTAGTACAGTTGATCTCGCGGATCTTCAGATGCTTAACTCTTTCCTTCAGGGGAACCTGTACTACACAACATCAAACGACGGAGAGATGCCGTTGCAGGATTATTCAGACAGAATGAGAGAACTACTGGGGTTTGAAAAGGAGTGAAGAGGCTTCGTTCAAAAACCTTCCTTCCTTCAACAGCTGTTCTGGAACTGACCTACAGATGCAACCACAACTGCACTTTTTGCTCATGTCCATGGTTTGCACAAGACGGCAGATTTGAGCAACTTCCCGAACTCACAACTGAGCAATGGAAGTCAGCTATCGGTGAAATGGCTTCCCTTGGTATTTCAAGTTTCGCTTTTACCGGTGGAGAGGCTCTTCTCAGGGAAGACTGCCTGGAGCTTCTGGAGTTTACCGCATCACAGAAAGCCAGGAAAATTGATACGATTGACGGTGAGCTTGTAACACACACAACCAGCCCTGAAATCTATCTGCTTTCAAACGGCGTTCTTGTTAACAGCAGAGTGATGAACACACTGAAAAGGCTGAAGGTCAACCTCAGCATGAGCCTTCCCGGGCTTTCCACTTTCGAGAAACACACCGGTTTTGACAACGCAGCCCTGGTTCTTGACAGATTCAGAGATGCAAAGATAAAAGGCATTCCAACAACTGTAAACAGCACTGTAACTGCACTGAATGTGCATGAATTAAGGCATACGATAGCAGCAGCATTTCTTGCCGGTGCTGGGCAGCTTCTTATGAACAGGTTTCTTCCCGGAGGCCGTGGGCTGGAATACGCAGACAACCTGATTCTCTCTGTTCCCCAGATACGGGAAATGCTTCTAACCGCCGATGATGTGCTTGCAAGAGCAAACAGAAAAGGAAATCTCGGCACGGAACTGCCTTTTTGCCTTGCCGATGATCTTGACCTTAAAACCCTTCACACAGGAACCAGATGCTCAGCGGCAACCGGCTTTTTTGTAATCGGTCCATCGGGCTACATCCGCGTCTGCAACCACTCTGAAGTTCGCCTGAGCCACATCAGCCAGTGGAGAGAACTTAAACACAATGAATACTGGAACACTTTCACCATGAAAAAATACATGCCTGACGAATGCAGCGGATGCCAATACATACTGAACTGCGACGGAGGATGCAGAGAAGCCGCCCACATAGCTGGCGGCAGGGTGAACTCCGTAGACCCAGTTTTAAACACTGTGAAATTCCCTCCTGTCTCGAAGATCTGATCAGACAGAAACTTCTTACCAGTTTGCAGAGTATCGTGTTTGTATATTCGTGCTGTTGTAACTTAAAACTATTGGAAGGAAGACCCATGAAAAAAGCAACTGTGTTTGTTATTACCCTGTTTACCGCCTGCGGAACACAGATTCAGCCAGTAGCTGAGCCTGAAACTCCTGTGGAAACCGAAAACCAGACCCCGCATTACACCCTTGCACCGGTAGACACAATCGGCATTGAACTGGGGGAAAGCAACTTAGGCAATAGCGGGGGCACCCCGGGCGGTAGCATTGACAGCAACTACGTCTTCGGCGCAGTGGATGCTGCTCTTTTCGGACATAACGGGGAAATCATCGTTCTCGATGGTTCAAAGAAGCAGATCTCCGTGTTCTCCCCAGACGGCGTATTTATTGAGACCATCGGCAGGCAGGGCAGCGGCCCCGGTGAATTCCAGCGACCATCCGCAATGGCATTGCTTGGAAACGGACAGCTTGCGGTTTCAGACCCGTGGGCAGGAAAGATATCTCTGTTCGACTCGTCCCTCGTTTACACAGACGCAATAACAGGTTTCTTTCCCGCACCGCCCATGGCAATAACAGGTGCAGACGGTGAAGCCATTATAGGTTTGATGAAAAAATTTGACACAGAGAATGACATGATCGGTTACTCCCTTGCCAGGCTTGATGGCACTGCAGAGCCTTCTTTCGTTTACGCCAGTGAAATGATGCCCTTTGATCCCGCAATGATAGGCCCCGGATACACAGAAACAACAGTTGCATTTGCTTCAGATCACAGCGGCAGAGTATTCACAAGCATCATGTCGCCAGACAACTATCGAATAAAAGGCCTTCTTCCGAACGGTGAAGAATTTCTTGTGATAGATCAGCCCTATGAAAAAGTTGCCAAAACACCTGAAGAAATTCAGAATGAAATAGACGACTTCAACACTTTCCTTGAAAACAGAGCCGCCTCCGGTGGTAGCGGGCGGATGCAGACCATGGGTATTCAGATGCCTGCAGGTGAGTTGAACTACGAACCAAACCCTTATCACTATGCAGTTTCCGCTCTTATGGTTGATAACCACGATCAGTTGTGGGCAAGAAGAGGTTCCGAGCAGATGCCGTTCTTCGATGTTTACGACTTCGACGGAAACCTTTTGTTTACCGCCTCCGTCGGGGAAGATACTCCGGATGCACAAGACTGGGTGCTGGCTGCAGGAGATGACATGCTTCTTGCCTTTTCTCCCGACCCTTCCGGTTACCCGAAAGTGGTTGTTCTTTCCCTGCAGTAAACAGACTGCTTCTTCTGATACGGCGGAAAACTTTGCTCAGAACTACTTCTCTAGAGGTTTGTGGCAGAACCACCAGTCATAACACTGGTAGTCTTCCATACGCCTTGCTGCATCTTCCTCGTTGGTGGCAGGTGGAACAATAATTCTGTCACCAATGAGTTCATTGTTGGGCCACCCTGCGGCAACAGCTCCCTGCCTGTCGGAGATCTGAAGAGCTTTTACAGCACGAACAATTTCGTCCATGTTCCGGCCAACTTCCTGGGGATAGTACATTATCAGCCGAACTTTGCTTTCAGGGTCTACAATAAAAACTGCACGAACAGTGTTTGTACCTTTTCCAGGATGAAGCATGCCGAGTTTCATGGCGATTGAGTCGTTGGCTGCAACAATGGGGAACTTGATCTCTACACCCAGTTCTGCCTTTATCCACTGCACCCACTTGATATGAGAGAACACCTGATCTATAGACATTCCTATCAACTTGCATCCCAGACTGCTGAACTGCTCATACCTGTTCTGGAACGCCACAAATTCCGTTGTGCACACAGGGGTAAAGTCGGCTGGATGGCTGAACAGAACAAACCAGCTACCTTTTAGATCTTCCGGTATGTTCATTGATCCATGGGTCGTCTGCACTTTCAGCTGGGGAAAATCATCCCCAAGCAGCGGCATATTAAGTTTTGTTTCTTCCATTTCATTTCCTCTTTCCCCTGCTGTGAAGCAGAATCTGCGGGCACACGCCCTGTTGCTAACAGAACTTCAATGAGGATATTTACAACTCTGTGAGGTGTCAAGCAAAACAATCGTATTATTGCCTGTTTTCGGATATTCAGGCAGAGTGGTATCTGTTTATGGCTTTGAGTACCAGATCCACAAAACTGCTGAAACTGATTTCTTTCAATGCAAGCACAAATCCGTCCAGCAACTCTGTATCTGAAGGAATTTTCAGTTTCAGCTGGCTTTCAAGCCTTTCAAGGTAGTCTTTACCAGTAGTAATGTCGCCTGACAGAGTGTGCAGTACACCGGCAACACAGTGGTACTGTGGTTCCAGACTTATGTTGTTTTCCCTGCTGAAGGTTATTGCCTTCTGCACGAACAACAGCGCCGACTCGAAGTTTTCCTTCAGCAGTTCCAGAATCGCCTGAAAGAAGTAATTTTCGGCAACAGCGTCTTTCATGTTCATCTTCCCGGCAATGGACACTCTTTGCTCAAGAGTCTTCCCTGCCTCCTCCAGTTCATCTGTGTACATCTGAACAATCATCAGGTCGACCAGAGCAGAAAGCTCTCTGTATCTGTTCCCAAGTATTCTTGATACCGTAACGAAGAAAGCTGCGTATTCATAAGCTTTTTTGTACATACCCCTGTAGCAGAGTATTGTGCTTAAAGCGCCCATGGCTACGCTCTCACCTTGCCTGTATCCCAATTTGCGGCAGATATTCAGATCTTTCCTGAAATAGCTCTCTGCCTGCTCGTAATCTCCCTCAGCCAGAGCATTGTTGCCAAGATTGTAGTAGGCTATACCCAACAGATAGTCCTGCCCTGTCTGCTGTGCAAGCTTTGCCTGAAGATGACAGTTCTCAATCACCTTCTGTTTCTCACCCATTCTTTCTACTAAGGCCCCGATGGTTCCAACTGCCATAACAACTGACTTCATGTCTCCTGAACGCTGAGCAATATCTTTCCATTCCCGGAGATATCTGCCTGCTTTGCTGTAATCACCCCTGTGCATCCAGGTAGCTCCCAAGTTCGCATAAACCGGGGCAAGAATAGTTTCATGGAAACCGGAAAGTATTTTTTCGGCTTCCTCCAGCACTTTAATGGCTCTGCTGTAGTAACCTCTCTGCATATAGATTTTGCCAAGTGAAACTCTCATTCTTCCGCTGTGCTGAAGCATATCAGAATTGGAATCTGCAAGATTTATCGAGATCCTGTAGATATCAACAGCCTCTTCCCACCTTCCAATCACCTCTAGAACGGCACCCTTCTTTCCTCTGGCCCGCATTTTTACATCAGATTCTTCGGTAAGCCTCTCAAGCTCTGTATACAACTCAATTGCAACCAGATTCTGATGGGTGGATCTGCAGAAATCTGCCGCAGGTTCAAGATACTCCTGTACGACTTCTTTGTAATCTGCTTTGGCTGCATGAATAGCCAGACGGATCAGATACTCTCCTGCAGGCTCCGGATGCAGTTTCAGAAAAACATCCGCTGCAAGCCGGTGGATATGCCGCCTCCGGCTTGTGAGAAGCATTTTGTAGGAAGTTTCCATGAGGAGATGATGCCGGAATGCAACCTTTCCGCGACTGGACAGTTTCCAGATTCCAAGAGACAGTCCCTCTTCAACACATGATGAATCGGTTGACAGTATCTGTTTCAGTATCTCCGGGTCAAACTTCGACCCCAGCACTGATGCAACGGCAACAGCCTCCCTCATATTGCCCGGCAGATGATCAATTCTGCTTTCAAGCAGTGAACCAAGTGAAATCGGCAGCAGATGCCGGGTATCCTGCCACTTGCTCCAGGTTCCCTTCATCTGATCCTGCTGAATTATTCTGCTTAGCTCTTCAAGGTAAAGGGGATTCCCCCCGGATTTCTCATGAAGCATTTCTGCTACACTGTTTCTAACTGTGAACCCTGTATCTACAGACAGTTTTTTTTCGGTCTCCTCTATACTGAAAGGCAGGAGCTCAACAGAACTGCCTCCAGTAAGAAACTCGGGCACTGTGTTCATCAACCTGCTTGTTGTAACAATCAGACCTTTCGAATACTCATTAGCCAACACAAAAGACTGCAGTATTTCAAGGCTTTCCAGATCAAGTTGCCCGGGGTTCTCAATACAGATAATGAACTTTCCAGACCGGGCCATTGAATTAAGAAACACGGAAATGCTGTACACTGTGTTCTCATGGGAAGAAGATAACAAATCATCCTGAAGTGTGTTGAGATGCTCTTCCGCCCATTCCAGTTCACCCCTGAGTTCGGAGTTATCGGGATTCAGCACAAGGGAACGTATGATATCTGCAGGAAGTTTTCTGAAAACCTCCTGCCACGGGCGAAGGCTTCTTGAAGACATCAGCTCATCTCCCTCTATTACCATTACAAAAGCATCAGAGTTGCCGCTTGTGACAAATTCGTTCAGAAAGCGGCTCTTTCCTATTCCCGGCTCGCCGGTAATGTTTACAATTTCCAGTTTATCCAGAGCATTGTAAATCTCTGCAAGCCTTCTTTTCTGTTTGCCTCTGCCAATAAACACACCAGTTTCTGTATTGCATTTAGTGTCTGCAGCCTGTTGTAGAAGCCTGAAAGATTGCTGCGGCTCGCCAAATCCCTTCAACTGCAGTGTTCTGCCCTCCTCCACACCAAAGTGTGAACCAATAAGTTTGCTGAATTCACCGCTAGCAAGAATTTCTCCCGCCTCCGCGCTGTGGCACAGCCTTGAAGCTAGATTCACAGTACTGCCCAGAACAGTGTAGCTGCACCTGCTCTTTGAACCCACAAACCCGGCATAGGCAGTGCCTGCAGACACACCGCCCTGAACAGATGAAAACTGGCTTCGCATTCTGGAAACAAACTCTCCGCACCTTCTGGCATCGCTTTCCATTGCTCCAGGAGCGCCGAACACCACAAGTGCCGTGGCTTCACTGCCTCGAAGGTGTGTTCCATTCAGAAAACCATTTATTTCAACTGCGAGACCGCACACAGAATCAAAAAATAGCTGAGCCTCCCCTGTTGATGAAACCTCAAGAGAAAGAAATACAGGAAAAACTGTTCGAAATTCACCGCTGAAATCCCTGCCTGCCAAAACATCAGGAAAAAACCCGGCCCCATTCCCGGCGGGAAGCTTCCATTCTGCATCTTCTAACAGGCGGTTATCCCGGCCAAACACATTTGAAACACAATTTCCGTAGAAAAGCTGGTACAGGTTGCCTTTAACACCACCCACACACCAGCTGATCTCTCCTGTACTGACAGCAGTGCTGAATGAAATGTCTTCTTCTGCCACTCTTGAAATGTCTTTCAGCACCTGTTTCGACATTTCAAGCATCTCCAGCCTGCTTCCAGGAAATACAGCCAGCGCGGCATCGCCCTCAAATTCAGCAATGAACCCGCCCTGTTCACAAACGAAATCAATGAATGGTGTAAATGCCCTGCTAAGAACTCCGGAAATCCACTCTGCACCAACCTCTCCACGGCGCATGGCTTCGTCTGTAAGACGGGTAAAACCTGTCATGTCTGCAAGCACTGCAGTTGCCTGCATGGAACCGGAAGCAATACCCTCCTCGAAATTCTTCAGAATAAAACCGGAAACAAGCCTCTGGTCACTCAATCTCATTCTCCAGCAGATACTTCTTCATTTCAGTTCCCCCCTGGTAGGAACCATATGTTCCGTCTGACCTTACAACCCTGTGACAGGGAATTATAAGGGGAAAAGGATTCGAAGCCAGCACGCGGCCAACAGCTCTGGCAGCACCTGGAAAGCCTGCTTTTTCAGCAAGTTCCCCATACGAGACAGTCGTTCCCTTTTCCACCTCCATCAGGGTTGTAAAAACTTTTCTGCTGAAAGCAGATACATTCTCGAAATCAAGAGTATTCAGAGGAACATCAACTGAAACTCCAGTGGCAAGAGCAGCAAGCTTCTGTGCAATACCATCAGCAAAGATGGAAACCGCCCGGTCAACAGAACCGTATTCTCTGCTCATCTTCAACTCTGCGGATACACCGGGAGAGGAAAGAAACACACGGGAAACAGTCTCTTTTTCCCACACAAAACAACCGTCACCGAATGGTGTACTGAAGAACCTGTAATTCAATTCTTCCCGCCTCCGTTAGCAGCCCCTGAACAACAAAGATA
>CAZRXU010000057.1:0-16041 GCA_964604135.1 uncultured bacterium
CTGATTTCCTTAACATGCTTGAGCGCGAGCGTCTTGAATCGAAGAAGATCAGCAAAACCAACGCTGTTACCAGCCAGATTCCCGGTGGAATAGCTCCCAGGAATGTTCACATCGGTCCAAGTGACTACATCGAGTGGCTTGACGACAGGAAGTGGTGTTACATCCGTATGGAAGGAACCAGTTTCGGCGATGTTCCTCTTAACATAGAAGCCAAACTTGAGGTATGGGACAGCCCTAACAGCGCCGGTGTTATCATCGATGCTGTCCGCTGTGCAAAGCTCGCTCTTGACAATGGTCTCAGCGGCTCAATTGAAGCTCCGTCAAGCTATTTCTTCAAGTCTCCTCCTGTGCAGTACTACGATGACGAGTGTCACAGAATGACAGAAGAGTACATCAGCACCTACGGTAACAAGAAAGCTGACAGCAAAGCTGAAGAGAAGTAGAAGAAAATTGCCCGGACTTTTCGTAACCTTTGAGGGCGTGGAAGGCTCGGGCAAGTCCTCCAGATGCAGAATTCTGATACAGGCCCTTCAGGCTGTCGGGTACGAAGTTGTTTTTACCCGGGAGCCAGGCGGGCCTGATGTTTCAGAGAAAATCAGGTCGCTCCTGTTGAACCCGGAGCTTGATGTTCCCCCTCTGTCAGAGTTAATGCTTTATTTTGCCAGCAGGGCGGCCAATGTAGAGAGAATTATCCTTCCCGCATTGAAAGCAGGAGGTATAGTGTTGTGTGACAGGTTCAGCGATGCCACCTTTGCTTATCAGGGATGGGGCCGAGGTCTTCCTGTTGAAGAGATGAGAAAGGTGAACACTCTGGCCACTGGAGGCCTGGCTCCCGATCTGACTGTTCTTATGGATCTTGACCCGGAAGAGGGCTTCAGAAGAATGAATCTCTCCGGAAGAAAGCTTGACCGGATAGAAAAGGAGCATCTTTCTTTTCACAGAAAGGTAAGAGTCGGTTACCTTGCCCTTGCCGAAGAGGAACCGGAACGCTTCCTTGTTGTAGACGGTATGCTGGAGGAACAAAAGCAGGACTCTGTAATACTGAAAGAAGTTCTCAGAAGACTGCCCACAGAAGATAGAAGGGTGATAGATATATGAAAGACCTTGTGCCGGGATGGATTGCTGTTACAACGGGTATGCTGCTGCTGACAACAGCACTGGTGCTTGGCCTTCCACCGGTTGCCCAGGCCGGTGACGAAGAAACACCAGCAGCGAGAGCTTCTTCTCTGGAGCTTTTTTTTGATGTTTACGGTATTACCAGATCTTCGTATGTAGATACTCTGGAGAGCAGGGAGCTTGTAGAGGAAGCACTGCAGGGAATGCTGCAGTCTCTTGACCCCAACAGCGTGCTTCTTACTCCCGAAGAATTCGAGAACCTTCAGATACAGCTTGAAGGGTCTTTTGAAGGTGTAGGTATCACCCTGGGGCAGCGTGACAACTGGCTTACTGTTATTTCTCCCATTGAAGGAACCCCTGCTTACAGGGCTGGAATGAAGGCCGGTGATCGTATTGTAAAAATAGACAGTATGTCCACAGAAGGAATAACAACCACCGAGGCGGTTTCTTTTATCAGGGGTCCAGGGGGCACCGTGGTGAACCTCACAGTGGAAAGACCTGGTATGGATGAGCCTATTGTGTTTCCAATCGAGAGGGATGTTATTGATTTTCCTTCGGTTTCTGCCAGTTTTATGGTTGAACCTGGCATTGGATACGTTCGTCTCTCCAGGTTCAGCGAAGAATCTGCCACAGAAGTCTACGATGCAATAACAGAGTTAAGAGATGAAGGCGCAGAGAGTATGATTCTTGACCTGCGGGGGAATCCAGGCGGTCTGATGCTTCCTTCCATTGATGTTGCCGACATTTTTCTTCCTGCAGGTGCAGTTGTTGTTACCACCAGAGGGCAGGCTGTGGGAGAATACACATACAGAACAAGAAGGGGAGTTCTGTACAGCGGTAATACTGTTCTTCTTGTGGATGGAGGCAGTGCCAGTTCTTCAGAAATACTCTCAGGTGCTCTTCAGGATCAGCACGCCGCTACTTTAATAGGAACCAGAACCTTTGGGAAGGGTTCTGTTCAGTCTCTGTCTGATCTGGGAGAATATCCCGGGCTTGGGCACTACGGAGTAAAGCTTACCACTGCAAGGTACTACACCCCCAACGGCAACAGCATAGACAGAACCCTTCGGGATGATTTTATGGAATCCGGCGCAGAAGAAACCTGGGGCATCATTCCAGACATAACAGTTGAACCGGATTCTTTCGGTGTGGCTCTTGTTGCCGAGCTGGAGCTTGACGGGCACTTTTTCAGTTTCGCAGTAGATTACACTCTGGAGAACGATGTTTCTCTTGATTTCTGGCCAGATGAAACAGTCCTGCAGTCTTTCCGGGAGTATATGGACGCAGAGGATATCGAATACACAGATGAGGAATTTGCCGAGAGCAAAGCGTACATAGAACGGGCTCTTCTCCGTGAGATTGCTCTTCGCGAATGGCCTCTTAACCATTTTTACGAGGTAACGGCTCCCCACGACGATGTTATTGTCAGGGCAGTGGAGTTCCTTGCGGAGGATCAGTAACCATGGTTATAAAGTTCGGTACATCCGGCTGGAGAGGTGTAATTTCCAGGGAATTTACCTGGAGCAGGGCCATGGCAGTGGCAGATGCCATTGCAGTCAGGCTGCTGGAAACCGGGCACTCAACAATAGCTGTGGGGGGTGACTGCCGCTTTCTTTCTCCCGAGCTGGCAGAAGCAGCCGCTCACAGACTGGCTGGGTACGGGTTCAAAGTGTATCTCTCGGAACGAAATGTACCCACACCTGTGTTGTCACACGCTTGCAGGAAACTGAGCCTTGGGGGCGTTATAAATTTCACCGCCAGCCACAACCCGCCTGTGTACAACGGTATCAAGTTCAGCCCCTTTCATGGTGGGCCAGCAAACGGGAAAGACACTTCAAGAATAGAAGAACTGGTTGCCACAGGCGCAGTACCGAACAGCACCATCGGGGGAACCGTAAAAGTTGTTGACTTTATCACCCCATATCTGAAAGACATCGATGGGTTAATAAACCCGGAAGTTTTCAGGAAAGCAGATTCTCTCAGAGTTGTTTACGACGCATTCAGTGGAGCTGGAAGTGGTGTTCTCGATCGTAAGTTTATAGAGCTTGGAGCTTCTGTCAGGGTTCTTAACGGAAAGCGTGACCCGCTTTTTGCCGGGCGCCAGCATCCAGAGCCTGGCGAGCAGTGTCTTTCCGATCTGTCACAGAGTGTGGTAAGAAGCGGGGCTTCGCTGGGTGTTGCCACCGACGGTGACGCTGACAGGTTCGGCATTGTTGACGAGGAAGGTAACTTTATTACACCCCACGACTTCATGGCTCTGCTGGTTGACTATCTGGCAGAATCCGGACACGCAGGCAGGGTTGTTCGTTCCATAACAACCGGCAGCCTTCTGGACAGGGTGGCTCAGGCAAGAGGCCTTGAGGTAAAAGTTACACCTGTTGGTTTCAAGTATCTTGGCGCGGAGATTATTTCTGGTGGTGTTCTGCTGGCAGGCGAGGAGAGCGGCGGGCTTTCCCTTGGAACACATGTACCTGAAAAAGACGGTGTTCTTGCGGGTCTTCTGGCTGGTGAAATTGTGTGTTACTACGGTCAGGGCCTCGGTTCTCTTCTGCAGAAGCTCTGGAGCAGGTATGGGCGATTATTCAACACCAGGCTTGATCTTCCTCTTGATTCTGTTATGAAAGACTACATTCTGAAGAACCTGTTTCAATCCGACAAAAAGCAGGCAGCAGGGCTTCCAGTGAAGCGCATAGACAGAACAGATGGTGTTCAGCTTGTGTTTGATGAAAACACCTGGGTGCTTGTAAGGCTCAGCGGGACGGAACCGCTGGCGAGAGTTTATGTTCAATCCACAGACCTTGCAGAGAACACAAGAATAGCCGAAGCGCTTGCTGATGAATTCAGAGGGAACACCCAATGAGGCTAATTGAAGAGACACTGTCTATACCGATTAACTCTATTCCTCGGGGAACGACCAGAGAAACTTTTACAATACAGATGAATAAAGTTCCGTGGGATATTCCCGATGCTGATATCTGCTCGGAAGAGGGTATTCTTGATCTTGATATTGTCAGAACCGAGTATGAAATAATAGTTAAAGGTTTTCTTGATGCAGAGTTTACTGTACCATGTGCCAGGTGCCTTACTCCCGTTGTTTTTCCGGTAGCAGAGGAGATTGAAAGAATGTATTCGTGGAACCCGGATATGCTTTCAGACCCTGAAGTTGAACCGGTCTCGCACAATGACGGAACAGTTTGTATATTAGACCCCGTTCGTGAGGCGATTATTTTTTCCCTGCCTGCAATGCCGCTCTGCAAACCAGATTGCAGAGGGCTGTGTCCCAGTTGCGGGGTTAATCGTAATTTTGAAGAATGTGAACACGGTTTCGAAGCCTGATCTTCGAGCGATAAATGAAAGTGAGAATCAGATGCCCGTTCCAAAAAGAAGGCACTCTTCCACAAGGCGCGACAAAGGTCGTACCCACTGGAAGATAGAAGTCAGGTCTACCAGTGTGTGTCCCCAGTGCGGCGAGCCTAGGCTGCCCCACCGGGTTTGTAAGCACTGCGGTTATTACAACGGTCGCCAGGTTACAGAGCCTGTTGAAGACTAGTACTGAACTTGGCTGAATCAGTTGTTGTGGCACTTGATGCCATGGGTGGTGATCACGGCCCCGGCGTTGTTGTAGACGGGGCCGTGAGGTTTTTCAAGGAAAGCCCCAGGAAATTACAGAAGAATGTAAAGATAATACTGGTGGGCCATCAGGATACGGTTGCCAGGTTGCTTTCCGCAACCGGAGGTCAGAAGTACCCCATTGAAATCAAACACGCTTCGCAGGTTATCTCTATGGATGACCATCCGGCGGAAGCACTGAAACAAAAGCCTGACAGTTCCATGATGGTCATGGCAGACCTTCAGCGCAGGGGAACAGCCAACGCAATGGTAAGCCCGGGCAACACCGGTGCAATGATGGCAAGCAGTATGTTTGCCCTCGGAAGAATCAAAGGTATCTCGCGTCCTGCACTTGCCAGCACCATCCCGACTATTGGCAATCCAACAATTCTTGTGGATGTTGGTGCCAATGTAGGCTGCCGTCCTCAGCTTCTGTACAAGTTCGCCTTCATGGGAAGCATCTACTCAAAACTGGTTTTTGGGGTGGAACAACCCAAGGTTTCTCTGCTTAATGTAGGAAGTGAATCGTCGAAGGGTCCTTCGGATATAAAGGAGGTTTACAGCATGCTGTCAAAAGCTCCTCTGAATTTTGCAGGTAACATTGAGGGCAATGGTATTCTTATGGGCGATGCAGATGTGATTGTGTGTGACGGTTACACAGGCAATGTTCTGGTAAAGTTTATCGAATCCATTGCGTCTATGGTGGGAGGAACCCTTTATCTGGAGATGAAAAAACAGTGGACTTCCAGGATGGGTTATGTGTTCATGAAACCGTCTTTTAACAAGCTCTGGAAAAAATTTGATGCTGCCGAGTACGGTGGAGCCCCGCTTCTGGGTCTTAACGGGGTGGCCATAGTGGCCCACGGAAGCTCTTCCGCACTTGCTATAAGAAATGCTGTATCTGCTGCCTGCGACTTCAGGCGCAGCGGTGCAGTGGAAGCTATCAGAGACAAGATGGCTGAACTAATGGAGGAGGAAAAAGCTGTTGAATGAGCGACACGCCTATATCAAAGGTACAGGACATTTTGCTCCGGAACCTGTTCTTACAAACGATGATCTTTCAAAGATGGTTGACACGAATGATGAATGGATAACATCAAGAACCGGTATCAAGCAGCGTCATATTGCTCCCGATGACATGGCGAACAGCGACATGTCTTACGAAGCAGCCCTAAGAGCTATGAAAGACGCCGGCTGGAAACCCGAGGATGTTCAGGCTGTTTTTCTTGGAACGGTAACACCAGACTATTCTTTTCCCAATACAGCTGCACTTGTTGCTGATCGTCTGGGTCTTAGCAGGGTACCATGTTACGATTTTGAGGCTGGCTGTAGTGGTTTTATATACGGTTTGATACAGGCAAAGGCATTTATTACCTCCGGTCTGCTTGACAGAGTTATTGTGATTGGCGCCGAGAAACTCTCCTCAATCACCGACTGGGAAGACAGGAACACCTGTGTTCTGTTCGGAGACGGAGCCGGAGCAGCCTGCATAGGCAGCGAGGGCCCTGGAGGGCTGCTAGGCGGTTTTCACTGGGGAAGTGACGGCTCTCTTGGTCATCTTCTCGATCAGCCCGCAAGCGGATCAAGGCAGCCCATAACCCACGAGGCTATTAACAATAAAGACGACAAAATTCATATGGCTGGCGGTGAAATAATGAAGAGTGCGGTAAGGGCCATGAGAGATTCAGCTCTTAAAGCCCTGGAAGAGGATGGACTTACCTACAAGGATGTGAATCTTCTTATCTCGCACCAGGCAAATGTAAGAATCATAGAATCTACAGCCAGAGTTCTCAGGCTTGAGTGGAAAGATGTGTATGTAAACATCGATCAGTACGGCAACACATCCAGTGCTTCTATTCCAATCGCCATGGATGAGGCGCTGCACAATGGAACCATAAAGCCCGGCTTTAAAGTTGTACTGGCTGCTTTTGGTGCAGGCCTTACCTGGGGAGGTATTGTTGTGAGGTGGAGTGATGAATCTTAACGCTACAGCGGTTGTTACAGGCGCGGCCCGGGGAATTGGCTTTGAGATCGCAAAGAAACTCATAGATACAGGTTGGACTGTTGCTGCACTGGACATGCTGGAAGATGACCTTAACAGGTCTGCTTCGGAACTTGGAAGTATGTACAAGCCGTACACCGTCAACATCACCGACACACAGCAGCTCACTGCTGTGGCAGCTTCTATAGGAAAAGAGCTGCCGGTGGTTAAGGGCATCGTAAACAACGCGGGTATTACCCGTGATGCACTGATGATGCGTATGGGCGAAGATCAGTGGAATATGGTTATTGATGTAAATCTTACTGGAGCGTGGAAGGTAACCCAGGCTTTTATGAGGTCTCTTATCAGAGCTCGCGAAGGCAGTATTGTAAGCATTTCATCGGTGGTCGGGCTTACAGGGTCTGCCGGTCAAACGAACTATGCTGCAAGCAAAGCCGGGCTTATTGGTATGTCAAAATCTCTAAACAGAGAGCTGGCAGCCAGAGGTATCACTGTGAATGTGGTGGCACCAGGATTTATTGAAACGGAAATGACAAAAAAGTTATCGGAGGAGGTACGCAGCGACTATCTTTCAAGGATTCCTGCGGCCAGGCTGGGGCTGCCCGTTGAAATTGCTGAAGCTGTGGCATTTCTCATGAGCCCCTCAGCCAAGTATATTACCGGTGTTGTGCTGCCCGTTGATGGCGGTCTTACCACCTGAGAAAGGAAAGATATGTCTTTAGAAAACCGTATCGCCGAAATTATCGTAAGTCGTCTTAATGTTAAGCCGGAGGAAGTAACAAACTCTGCCAGCCTTAAAGATGATCTTGGAGCTGACTCTCTTGACATGGTTGATCTTATGATGGATCTCGAAGATACATTTAATCTCAAGATTTCAGATGAAGATGGAAACAAACTTCAGACCGTTGGCTCTGTTGTTGAATTCCTGAAAGAAAAAGGCATAACAGCCTAGAGAAACGCAGTTTATGAATTGCCGGCAAATCGCCGCAGCCGGAGGGGTGTGGCGATTTGCCGGATTAAAGTACCTGGAGGAATTCCGTGTCTGATAAACGGGTAGTTGTCACCGGTCTGGGCGTTTTCAGCCCAATAGGAAATACAGTGTCTGAGGCCTGGGGGAATGCCGTGGCTGGAAACAGCGGTATCGTAAGATTGTCTACGATAGACCCGGAACAGTTTACCAGTCAGGTTGCCGGCCAGGTGAAAGACTTTGACCCTGTTGAACTGCTGGGTGCCAAAAATGCCAGAAGGAACGACAGATACACACAACTTGCAATGGCTGCGGCCGAACAGGCATGGGCCGATTCCGGGCTTTCAGAGGTGTCCATTGATCCAGAGCGTGTGGGAGTTATCATCGGTTCAGGGGTTGGCGGTATGGCTACTTTTGAAAAGCAGCACACTGTTGCTATGAACAGGGGGCCTGGAAGAATCAGCTCTTTGTTTGTGCCCATGATGATCAGCAACATGGCTGCAGGGCAGGTTGCTATCGACCTGAATGCCAAAGGGCCTAACTTCGCAACGGTTACCGCGTGTGCTTCCAGTTCCCACGCGATTGCATCTTCCGTAGATGCGATTCGTCTTGGCAGGGCTGAAGTAATGGTTACCGGTGGCAGCGAGGCGCCGCTTACCATGATGAGTGTCGGCGGTTTCTGTTCAATGAAAGCGTTGTGTACCGCATTCAATGATGAGCCTGAGAAATCATCCAGACCATTCGACAGAGACAGGTCCGGGTTTGTTATTGCGGAAGGTGCCTGTATTATTGTTCTTGAAGAGTTGTCTCATGCGGAAGCCAGAGGAGCTCATATCATTGCAGAGATTTCAGGTGTTGGTATGTCCTGCGATGCGCACCATATAACAGCTCCTGCACCAGGCGGGGAGGGGTGCGCCAGGGCCATGAGAATGGCAATGAGTGACGCCGGAATGACTATGTCAGATATTGATTATGTGAATGCCCACGGAACCTCAACTCAGCTCAACGATGTCAACGAGACGGATGCGATCAAGGCGGCTCTTGGCAGCCATGCGAAGGAAGTTATGGTGTCAAGCACAAAATCAACACACGGGCATATGCTTGGGGCCACAGGTGCTATGGAAATTATGCTTACATCCCTAGCCTTGAGTCACGGGCTTGTGCCGCCAACCTCAACTCTAGAGAACCCGGGCGAAGGGTGTGATCTTGATTACGTGCCGAAAAAAGCAAGAAAAGCAGATATACAGTGTGCTCTCAGCAATTCTCTTGGTTTTGGCGGGCACAATGTCTGTATAGCTCTTCGCAAGTACAAAGGCGATAGCTGAATACAGATAAAAGAGACGACCTGAAGCGGCTATTTGGCCGCTCCGAGTTGTTGCGTATTGCTCTTACTCACAGATCTGTTTCCCATGCGGAAAACAACGAGCGTCTTGAGTTCCTGGGCGATGCGGTTATAGAGCTTGCTGTGAGGTGGGGGCTTGTTTCGGACAATTCTGAGGCTTCCGAAGGTGAGCTTACCAGAATGAAGATAGGTCTTGTAAGGAAAGCTACCCTTGCAAGATGTGCAGACAGGTTGGGATTGAGAGAGAGTATAGTGACCGGAATAGCTTTTGGCAGTGGGCCTGTTCCAGATGCCGTGGCTGCAGATGCCTATGAAGCAGTAGTTGGAGCTTTGTTTGTTGACTCGGGGTTCAGCAGTGCATTTCGTTTTGTCATGGAAACCCTTTTGTCAAAAGAAGAGATCAGCAGTTCCGGTGATGCTAAAACGGTTCTTCAGGAATACTGTCAAGCCAGGGGAGGGTCTTTGCCTGTATACACAACGGATTTAACAGCCGGGCCATCTCATGATCCGGTTTTTTATATCAGCGTATCAGTAAAAGGTTTAGTGCTGGGCACCGGCCGGGCATCAAGTAAAAAAAAGGCACAGGAACTGGCGGCTGCAGAAGCACTTCAGGCCCTTGAAGGGAAGGACTAAATGAACTATATGCTTAATGAAGATTTACAGGCTATAAAAGAAATCTGTATTGAAATAGGAGAGAAACACATTCTTCCCATAAGAGCAGAGCTTGACGAGGAGAACAAGTTTCCAAGAGAAATCATGAATATTATGGCACAGAGTGATCTGTTCACCATATACATTCCCGAGGAATATGGTGGAACCGGTATGGGCAGTATGGCACTTGCTGTGGCCACAGAAGAGCTAAGCCGCTACTGCGGTGGCGTTGCTGTGTCTTACGCAGCCAATGCTCTGGGTGCCATGCCTATTCTTCTCATGGGCTCGGAAGCACAGAAGAAGAAGTATCTTCCACAGCTCGCCTCCGGAGAAAAGCTCTGTGCGTTTGCACTTACCGAGCCTGAAGCCGGAAGCGATGCAGGTGGCGTAAAAACAAGAGCTATTAAAGACGGCGACCACTACATACTAAATGGAACAAAGCAGTGGATTACCAACGGCGGCGAGGCTCAGATCTACACTGTTATTGCTCTTACAGACCCTGAAAGAGGTGCCCGCGGAGCAAGTGCATTTATCGTTGAAGAGGGTACCCCTGGTTTCAGCTACGGCAAGAAAGAGAACAAAATGGGTATTAGGGCTTCCGCCACCCGGGAGCTTATTTTTGAAGACTGCAGAATACCCGCGGAAAACCTTATTTCACGCGAGGGGTTTGGATTCATGGTTGCAATGAAGACCCTTGATAATTCCAGGCCAGGGGTGGCAGCTCAGGCGGTTGGAATAGCCCAGGGCGCTCTTGATGAAGCTTTGAAATATTCCAACGAAAGAAAGCAGTTTGGAGTGAAGATAAACTCATTCCAGGGGCTTCAGTTCATGCTTGCAGACATGGGAACCCAGATCGAGGCTGCCAGGGCTCTTACTTATACTGCCGCAGGCCTGATAGACAGTGGGGCAAAGAATTTCAACAAGGTTTCCGCAATGGCGAAGGTGTTTGCTAGTGATGTTGCCATGAAGGTAACAACTGATGCTGTTCAGATTCTTGGAGGGTACGGTTACATGAAAGAATATCCTGTCGAGAAGATGATGCGCGATGCTAAAATTACACAGATCTATGAGGGAACAAACCAGATACAGAGAAGTGTAATAGCCAAAGCAATGATAAAAGAAGCACACAGAAAGTAGGAGTGATGAAGTTCGTTGTTGCCGTAAAGCAGGTACCGGACACTGCAGAGGTCAGGATTGACCCGGAAAGGGGTACCCTGATTCGCGATGGTGTGCCGTCGATAATGAATCCCTTTGACACATATGCTCTGGAAGAGGCAATGAGGTGGCGTGATGAGCTGGGAGGAGTGGTAACAGTTATTACCATGGGCCCTCCACAGGCGGAATCGGTGCTCAAAGAGGCAATTTCCATGGGAGCAGACGATGCCATACTCATAAGCGACAGAGCTTTTGCAGGTGCCGATACATGGGCCACCAGCCACACACTGGCTGCTGCTGTGGTACAACTCGGTGATGTTGATGTTGTGTTCTTTGGCAAGCAGGCAATTGACGGGGATACGGCACAAACAGGTCCAAGCGTTGCGGCATCTCTTGACTGGCCTCAGGTTACATTTGTGGGAAAGGTCAGAGAGCTGAACAAGGATTTTATCACAGCCGAGCGATATGTTGAAACAGGTATGCAGGTTGTGCAGGCCCAGCTTCCGGTTGTGCTTACAATCCTGAAAGATGCCAATGTTCCAAGGGTACCTTCTCTCCGGGGAAAGATGAAATCGAGGAAGGCTCAGATACCTGTGTGGAAACTCAGCGATCTCGGTCTCACCGAGGCAGAGACCGGGCTTAACGGGTCTCCCACAAAAGTTGTGGTAACAGCCACTCCTGAAGCCAGAACTGGCGGTCAGATACACGAGGGTAGTACGGAAGACCTTGTCACAAGGCTTGCTGATCTGCTTCTTGGAGAAGGGGGTGAGGCTTAGCATGAGTGGATTCCTCGAAATAAAAGACAGCTGTACAGGTTGTGGTATCTGCGTGAAAACCTGTCCTGTTCAGGCTCTCTCCATCAACGATAACAAAAGAGCTGTTGTTTCAGATGCGTGTACGCTGTGCAGTATCTGTGTGGATTCCTGCCCGTTCCAGTCCCTTGCCGTTCATCATTCATTCGGCGGTAATGAAGAACAGCTGGCGAAGTATTCAGGAATTCTTGTTCTGTGTGAAATGAGAAACGGCTCTCCGGACAGAAGCACATATGAGCTTCTGGGAGAGGCACGAAAGCTTTCAGCAGGTGAAAAAGAAGTGTCTGTTCTGCTTGTAGCAGCTGATCCGTCTGATGCTCCGGAGAAACTTATCCACGCAGGAGCAGATCGGGTAATAGTGGCTGAACACAGCAGCTTTGAGCACTTCTCAACAGAACCCTGGAGCAGCGTTCTCACCCATGTAATTACCGAGTATATGCCTGAGATAGTTCTGGCAGCTGCAACCACAACAGGCAGAGATGTTATGCCCAGAGTTTCTAAAATACTCGATACAGGTCTTACCGCAGATTGTACCGATCTTAAAATCGATGCAGACAGCGGTATGCTTATGCAGACCCGCCCAGCGTTTGGTGGAAACATCATGGCTACAATCGTGTGTGACAGAACCAGACCGCAGATGTCAACGGTACGGCCCGGCGTAATGAAACCAATGGAGATTGATACATCCAGAATCGGAGAAGTTGTTAGTCTGCAGGTTACAGAGGAGATGACAAGGAACAGATCAAAGGTTCTTGAGTTCGTTCCGTCTGCCGGAGACGAAGTTGATATTACCGAAGCCGAGGTAGTTATCTCTGGTGGCAGGGGGATGAAAAATCCAGAGAACTTCAGCATTCTTCACGACCTGGCTCATCTGCTTGGCGGAACTGTAGGGGCAAGCCGTGCAGCTGTAGACAACGGCTGGATCGAATACCCCAGACAGGTTGGTCAAACAGGAAAAACTGTTCAGCCTAAAACATACCTTGCCGTAGGCATTTCCGGGGCAGTTCAGCACCGGGTTGGTATGCAGTCTTCAGACACCATCTATGCTGTTAACAAAGACCGCGATGCAAACATATTCCAGTTCTGCACCGAAGGTTTTGTAGGGGATCTGTTTGAAATAATCCCCGCTCTGGTTAAAGAGATAGAGAAACGCAGAGGATAGACTGCGTTGAACGATTCAGAAGCCCCTGTGGTGTTCGAGAAGTATTCGGCCACAGGGGTTCTTCATGTACATACTACCAGGTCTGATGGATACGGAGAACCGGAAGAAATTGTTCAGGCAGGCGTCAAAGCCGGGCTGGATTTCATTGCGTTTAATGATCACAGAAATCTTACACTTATGGAGGAAGGCTGGCACGGCAGGGTCACTGGTGGACTGATGTCTATTATTGGTGCCGAACTGCAGCACACAGATTTGAAAAGTCACCTTCTTGTTTACGGTGTAGAGAGCATAAGGCCTGTGGGCCACATACTGGATCAGCTAAACACTGTTCTTGATATGAACGGTATTGCCATAATAGCCCACCCGGTTGAAATGAGGCCATTTGTTCCAGGAATCGGGGAGTACCCCTGGGGCTTTGGAACAGAGCCTCCTGTCAGCGGTGTTGAAGGCTGGAACTGGATGAGCAGCTGGAAGGGAAGGCTTAGCTTGTTTAACGCCTGGAGCCGGATACACCATCCGGATAAAAAGGTAGTGAGCCCGCCGGAAGAGGCTGTTGATATGTGGTTTGAAACAGGAGGCTGTCTTATCGGTGGTGCCGATGCCCACGCTCATCGTTTTTTAGGCAAAGAAATTTTCGGTTACGAAATGCTTTTCAGCAGAGTTAGAACTCACCTTCTTCTAGACAAACCATTCACAGAACCAGGCCAGTTTACAGAGGCACTCAGGTACGGAAAGTGCTTTGTAAGCAACGCCATAGCAGGAGACGCTTCCGATTATCGGTCTGCTGTTTACCATGGGGAACTGTATCTGAAACTTCCGGATGATTGTGAGGTAGTAATTAAACAGTACAGAGAACCCCAGGCAGACGCGGTGGCTCTGAACAAGGGAACGCACAATCTGGGCCAGGTTACCCTTCCTGTTTGTGTTGAAGTACGCAGGAACCATCGAACGTGGATTGTACAGGGGTTGGGTGCAGAACAGGCTAACTGAAGGGAAGAGGCAAAGCGATGAAAGCACTGGTTCCATGGCTTACAGTTGTACTGGCATGCTGTGTATCCGCTTCCCCGGTTGATACAGCATACGATCTGCTTGACGCTGTTGCGTGGCAGGACGGCTATGCTCTGGAGGGTCTTGTTTCCAGCGATCTTTACACAGCGTTTACAGAATTTATCGATCAGATAAGGGCACTTCACGATGAGGATCCTGTTCTTGTAGAGAGCATTCTTCAGAGCAGGTACAGAGGAAGAATAACTGTTGCGGATTTCGAATCTCTGAACAATCAGGAGATCCTCGGGGTACTTCTGGGCGAAGTTGTTATTCAACCGGATGAACAGGTAATGCGTGAAACAGCCGAGATGGAAGGAAGGATCGCCACAGTTGTCATTTACTATTTCAACGGAGCTTCCGTCTCTTTCGATATGGTGTGGGAAGACGGAGACTGGCGGATAACAGACACAAGCCTTCTCGCCTACCTGTTTCACTGACAGACCATAGTTATCATTTACTGAAGTACTTTCCCGTCCAGGGTGCCTCAGGCAGACTTGACTATGTGTATCTATCGTAAACCTGCTGCTCCAATCGTTCCTCAGCCAGTTGACATTAGAATCGGCCGGGTTAATCTTGCAAAGTAGGAGAGAGGAAGGCACAGTGAAAACAGTAATCATCTTCATCCTGTTGTTTGTCTCTGCGGTTGCAGCAGATAACATGAGTAATGCTCCGGCAATTGAGTGGGAGAGGCTGTATGGCTCGACTTTTCTTGATGTACAGGAAACTTATAACGGTGATTATGTAGTCGCCGGACGAAGATGGTACAACTATGCCAGAACAATATTCCTTTACTCACCGTCCGGTGAGAAGCTGTGGGAATCGTCCGTTTACCCCTATAACCGTGTGAGTTTTGCTGTGATACAATTGGAATCAGGTGATTTTATTGCCACCGGGTGCGGTACTTCTGATGAATCAAGCACACAGTACTCTCTATCCATCTACAAGATATCGTCAGACGGGCAAGCACTATGGTCAAAGGTATACGAGCTTGAGGACAACGGTAAAAGTTACGGGAGTGATATTGTTGAACTTCCTGACGGAGGTTTAGCCGTCTGTGGCAGGAAAGATCCAGTTGAAGGTATGGATCAGGCCTGGATTCTCCGTACCGATTCTCAGGGTGATACTCTCTGGACGAGGGAGTGGGGGTGGATCTACAACGACAAAGCACTGAAAGTGTTTTTCATTGACAACGGTCTTACGGTGATGACACAGGGGCGGCTTCAAGCAACATCTGGAGGTCCTCATCTTATCAGATATGACCTTGATGGGAATCTGCTCTGGGAAACTGACATTCCTGTACTCGCCGGTAGATACGCCCGGGATATATGCAGAGCATCAGACACAGGTTTCTTTTTGCTTGTAGACAATTTTATCACATGTATTGACCTTCAGGGAAACATGATAAGTTATGAACAGGCTGCAAATTCACGAACTGTAACTGGAAAAGAATTTATAGAAGAAATTCACAGTTGGGGAATATCCTCTACCATGGATGGAGGATATGTTTACTGCGGTATGTACTACTATCAGTGGCTCCCTGCCGGGCCGCACACTAAATATGGGTGGATAATCAGACGAGACAGCACAGGTAAGGATCTCTGGGGTGATTATATAACAGATCAGAATTGCACTGATATTTTCTCTGTGCGGCAATTGTCCCAGGGTGGCTATATTGCTGCTGGAAAGGTCTGGTCTCCTGAAGATGGTCAGCAGGGATTTCTGAGAAAGTATGCCCCGGAGACGGGTATTGAATCCGGTGATGTTTCTTCAACTTTTGGGATAACTGAGTTGTCTCCAAATCCCTTCTCTGCAGCCCTTGGCATTACCTTCAATCTTCCATCAGAGGCAAATGTTTCCATTATCGTGTACGATCTCGCCGGCAGAGTGGCATGTACAGTGGCAGACGGAGTATTTCCTGCAGGCAGCAGCACGTTGGAATGGGTTGCGCCAGATGAGCTTTCCAGCGGATGTTATCTGGTGCAGCTTGATATGGCAGACGGGCACGATATCAGGAACTGTGTTCTGCTGAGGTAATGGAAGCACATAAGGCTGTTCAGTACAAAGAACATCTTCCGAAGAAGGATGGCGGAGGACCGGGGACTCGAACCCCGAAGGGTGATTAGCCCGGCGGATTTCAAATCCGCTGCCTTACCAATTAGACTAGTCCTCCTCCGTAGT
>CAZRXU010000058.1:0-15906 GCA_964604135.1 uncultured bacterium
CATAAACACTGTAGTAACCATCAAGATGATCCAGTATTATCATTCTTCCCATGTTCAGGAATTCCCTGGCATACAACACCACTCCAGGCCCGATTGTGGAAACCCGGGCAGAATTGCCTGCAACAGCTATTGAAATACCGTCACTTACAGTTTCTGTTCCGTAAACAGGATCCTGATCTATACCAAACTGCCTTACAACAGTACCTCTGACCGGCCAGATAACGGAGCCTCGGTTAATGGCAAAGAAGGCGCTGGGAGAAACATCTGCAGAAGGCACCGAAGCGGTTGAAACGCTGGACCTCAGGGTAGTTACGAAAGCTGAAAGCTGCCGCCTTCTCTGTTCGATTGCCTCGGCGGAATCTCTGGCTGCCACTATTTCGCTCGCGAGGCTCTGCCTGAGAAGGGTCTGCCTCTCTTCTTCTCTGTAAATCCGTTCCTGAGCCTGTTCCATCTCCGCTCTTAAAACTCTGACCTCTTCCACAAGACTCTCCAGAGAATCGCGGTATGCGGAAAGGGAATCTCCAGACTGCTCAAGATACTGCATTTGCTCTATGGCACTGCCTGCAAGATGATCCATGAAAGACATCCGTCTGAGATATCTGCCTATACCACCTGGTGCAAACAGAACAGAAGAACCCACAAGCCGTCTGTGCGAGTAAAGGAACAGTATGTACTGTTCAACACCGTGCTCGAGTTCCGCCCTTGCGGAATCAGTGAGGAACCATCTCTGATCAATCGTGTGAATATCCATGGTAATTCTGGCTTCGCTTGCTGCAAGCTGATTGTAGTAGCTTCTGGCCGCACCCAGGTGCTCGTGGATACCCTGAAGAATCTCCTCGCTGGAAGCCTGTCTGCTTTCCAGTTCTTCCAGGTAAACCCTTGTCTGCTCCAGGCGCACATCAAGACTGTCTAACCCCACATCCCCAAAAAAAACGATGCAAGCAACAGAAAAAACGGTAAAACCCATCAGTTGCTCCAGTCGGGTTTACAGGCGATGTATCTCTGATAATTTCTACTTAAGCAGTATTGACGCAAGTTCCTCTGCCTTGTCGGTTCTTTCCCAGCTGAAACTGCCGTCTTCCCCGGGGATTCTGCCGAAGTGACCAAATGCTGCGGTCTTTCTGAAAACAGGTTTCTGCAACCCCAACAGACGAATTATCTCGTATGGCTTCAGAGGAAACACTTCCCTTATCGCTTTTTCTATATCTAACACATTGCCCACCCGCTCCGTACCAAAAGTATCCACACGTACACTGACAGGTTCAGACTTTCCTATGGCGTATGCAAGCTGAATCTCACATCTGTCGGAAACACCCGAGGCAACTATATTTTTAGCTATATACCTGGCCATGTAGGCAGCACCTCGGTCTACCTTTGTACTGTCCTTCCCGCTGAAAGCTCCACCTCCATGACGACCCATGCCGCCATAGGTGTCTACAATTATCTTTCTTCCGGTAAGACCTGTATCTCCGTCAGGCCCCCCGATAACAAACCGACCGGAAGGATTGTACAGAAACTTTCCGCTCCATTCAAGGTATGGTACAAAATTTTCAAGAACAGGAGTAATTACCTTGTCGCTGATTTCGTTCTGCATGAACTGATTCTCTGCTTCTTCAGAATGATGAACAGACATCAGTATCTCGTGGATACCTACTGGCTTGCCGTCTTCATACTCGATGGTTACCTGACTCTTGGCATCAGGTCTGGCCCACTGTATCTCACCGTTTTTCCTTGCCTCGCTCAACCGCTCAAGAAGTCTGTGTGCCAGGTGAATCGGGTAAGGCATCAGAGCTTTGGTTTCGTTGCATGCAAAACCAAACATCAGCCCCTGATCACCAGCTCCCTCGTTGGTGACAACCCCCTTGTTGATATCTGAAGACTGGGCGTGCAATCTTATCTGATACTCATTCTTGCTAAAATGAAAACCTATTTCGGGAAGTGTGTAGCCTATATCTCTTATTGTGTCTTTCGCCAGTTTTACGTAATCTACTTCTCCGTTTGCCTTTACTTCACCGGCAAGAAGACAGAAGTTGGTTGTTACTAGCGTCTCGCATGCCACATGCGCTTCAGGATCAAGGGCAAGATGCGCATCGACCACGGCGTCAGATATCTGGTCACACACTTTATCGGGATGTCCTTCTGAAACAGACTCACTGGTAAACAGTTTTCTCATGAAAGTCTCCATTCCTCTTAACAAGTACACAAAAAGGCCGTCATCCGACGGCCCGAGGCATTGGCTGACGGCTTTTTAGCACTTTTTTTAATGTGGTTGCAATACACCTCAAATCAATCCACACGATTATGTTATATAATGGAAACACCTGAATTGGTAAAGGGTTCCATCATCCCAAAGCCGTTTCATCTATTCTTCAACAGCACTGCCCAGAAAATCGGTTTCAGCGAAAGAACTGTCGTTACCAACCGCCCCTGAAAGTTCTTCAGAGAGAGAATCCATATCATCGGCAAATCTGTTCATAAGGGCATTTGCTTCAAGTAAAAGCCTTCTCTGCTCTTTTTCCTTTTCAAGGCGCTTGTTTCTCTCCTCTGCCCCGGCGGCCCATTCCATCTGCCGCAACCCTTCAAGATAGCTCTTTCCGGAACTGTCTGGAAACAGATAGTAGAGAAGCTTCTCGTGAGTTGTTTCTGCGAGCGGCAACTCTGTATTCGCTGCCAGAGGAATTTCTCTGCTGAAGCCGGAAGAATCGTACTCGCGCTCATCTCTGAACCCGCAGACTTTCTCTCTGTAGTCTGGATCAATGGGAAATGGGGTTTTACCGTAGTAACCTGCAATCAAATTGAAATACTGAACCGGGTTAACGGATTTACCCAGAGCTTTGAAATAGGCTTTAACTCCTACAATCTGCGATGTAGGAGTAACAAGAGGACACCAGCCAGCTTTCTGCCTAACATCCTGAACAGCTTCAAGAGCACGGCCAAGATAGTCGGACTTGTTGTCGCGGGCAAGCTGATTAACAAAATTACTGTACATCCCACCCGGTATCTGGGCACGAAGCACTTCCATATTGGGTTTGGGGAAACCGCACGCCTGTTCCATTTTGTGAGTAATTTTCAGGGCCTTGTCTATTTTCCCGCTGGCCAAATTCTGAACTATATCTTCTGCCATTGGAAGAAGCCTGTCTCTTCCCGGCCACACAGACTTGTGTATTTTTAAACTGAATTCCTTTTCAACCTGAGCAACCACAGCAAACATTTCATCGTGAATGGGTTTCAGAACCTTGTCTGAAATATCCAGCCCGGTATCTACCCCGAGAACTTCAGCAAAAAGGGAAAGAATCTCTATGGACGGATGTGATGAGCCGCCAGCAAGGGGCAGGAATGCTGTGTCTATTTTATCCACTCCTGCCAGCAGAGCAATAACCGCAGATATATGTCCATAACCAGGAGTGCAGTGCGTATGCGAAACTACTGGAACTTTAAGGGTTGTCTTCAAAGCTCTGTAGTATTCCCAGGCTTTCTCGGGTGTCTTCAAACCCGCCATATCCTTGTCGGTCACCATGTGTGCGCCCATTTTTTCCAGCTCAACACACTTCTGTACAAAATGATCTATGCTGTATGGAGTGCCCGTGGTGTAGCAAACTGCCGCATCAAAGGTACCCCCGGCTTCATTAACACCTTCGAGAGCAGCCTTGAAATTCGGTGTGTAGTTCAAAGCATCAAAAATACGCATAACAGACGCACCTGCCTGAACAGCTTCTCTGTTGAAGTCTCTTACAATATCGTTGGGGTAGGGATCGTAACCAAACAGATTCTGCCCTCTGGATAACGCTCTCAGGCCCGCTTTGTATGGCTTCGCCATATCGCTCATTTTCTGAAGACGGTAAAACGGGTTCTCTCCCAGATACCGCATGGCACTATCCAGCGTGGCTCCTCCCCACACCTCAAGAAGGCTTACACCTGTGTCAAGAATAAGCGGAAGAAGCCGAAGAATCTGCTCGGTAGACATTCTTGTAGCCAGCAGAGACTGCTGACCGTCCCTAAGACTTAAATCAACAAACTCAACCGAATCACGGGGCACAGCCTCCATCCTGGGAGCTGGATTCTTGTGAAAAATATTCTTTATTGACATCACATCTCTTTCCGCATTATCTGTGAGGGGTTACTGCAATTCAAGCGGGGGAATTATATTCAAAGAGTAGTATAGAGTGTTACATCGGCTTGCGGGGTGTACTTGTTCAAGGGCAGATTGAAGTGACAGGGTATTGTCTGTCACAGGCCGTAGCAGGGAGAGTTCAGCAGAATGAAGAACAGGGTGAAGGCTCACCTGATTCAGGCCAAGAGATATTCGGTTCAGGGAAACCGGGATTTGGCGCTTGGTTCCATAAAAAAAGCTCTGGCCCTGGATCCCGGTGAAATGGTTATAACTGAAGTGTTGATTTCAATGGAAAGGGTGGACAATTCTGGCGAACAATTTGAAGGCAAATCCCCTGTAAAAAACACTGTTCAAATATCTACCTCTGAAAGGAACAAAACTGCAGATATGGATTCAAAGCTTGAAAAAATCTACAGGCTCTCAGATGAAGCGCTGGCATCCGGCAACAAGTCCAAAGCACTTGCCTACCTTAAAAAAGCAGTAGAGCTTTACCCGGAAGACCAGGAAGCCGAACAGAAATTATCACAGTTCAAGAACCGGGTCAGAGCTGAAAACCTTGTTAAGATAGGAATGAAAAAACTGTCTGAAGGGGACACCAAAAAAGCAATCATCGCATCGAGAAGAGCTTTCAATCTGCTTCCGGATGTTGATGGGCTCAATGAATTGGTTGACTTAATCGAACAGTCCGGCGGCTCGGTTAAGGGGAAACTCCGACAAAAAACTGAAACTGTAAAAGCAGCGGGAACCAACAACACTCCAGAGGGAGAAGCTCTGCTCTGGGCCGACAGGATAAGAACAGCCGTGCAAGACGATCAGTTTGAAGAAGCGGGAAAAATGGTAGCTGAAGCCGTGAGGAGGCATCCGAATGATGCACTCCTCGACTCTTTTTACACAAAGCTTAAAAGGCTTGGTTTTGTAAAAACCAAATAACTCAGCCGGAAAAAAAACCGGGAACATTTGTAAGCAGAATACCGAGAGTAAGCATGACTATTCCTGCCAGAAACACTATTGCCGCTCCCAGTCTTCCCTTGCGTTCGTTTCTTCCGTTCTTAATAAATCCCAGAACTGCCAATACAAGCCCGAGAACCACCAGAACAAGGTATGAATAATTCAAGTTTCTCCAATCAGTTATGAACCGGTTTCTTTGATTTTTGTCCACAGCAACCTCTGCTCTTCGCTGAGGTTTACCGGCAACTTCACCTTCACGGTAACCAGCTGATCACCCTTTACTCCGTTGTGAACAACTCCTCTGCCACGCATGCGCAGAACCGCTCCAGGCTGTGTGCCCGCCCTGATTTTTAGTTTAACTTTTCCGTCCAGAGTTCTTACCATAAGAGTGGTTCCAAGAACAGCCTGTGCCGCAGTAACCGTTACACTGCAGTGAATATCTCTTCCCTGCCTTGTAAAAAATCTGTCTTTCTTGACCCGCAGCCTTACCAGCACTGTCTTTCCACCAATGGAGGTTCGAAGAGCAGTTCCATCTCCTGATCCTGGAGGTATCCGAAGCGAAACACTTTCGCTGCTGCGAACTTCGCCTGACCCACCGCATGTCGAACACTTTTTCTTAAAGGTAAATCCTCTTCCTCCACAATTTGCACATGGATGCATTGTAGAGAAAAAGCCCTGTCCGCTTGGTATTCTGCCAGTTCCACCGCAACTTGAGCATGTCTGTTTCCCGGATCCGCCGACCCCGTTGCACTTCTGACACACCACAGGAAGAGTAAGAACTCTTTTAACGGTACCGCCGCGGGCTGCTGTAACAAAGGGAATTTCTATCTCGACCTGATATGTACCTCTTCCGGAAGAACTCCTGCGCCCTCCGAAGGGATTACCAGCACCACCACCAAACATAGATCTGAAAATTTCACTCAGATCACCGAAGCCCTCGGCTCCGCCGCCAGCAAACGGATCATTCCCTCCCTGGCGCATCATGTCGTACTGTTCACGCTTCTCGGGATTTCCCAAAATATCGTAAGCATCTGAAATTCTCTTAAATCTTTCCTCGGCTGCCTTGTCATCAGGGTTGGCATCGGGATGGTTCTTCTTTGCCAGATCCCTGTATGCTTTCCTCAGTTCATCAGGAGAAGCTTTCTCGCTAACTCCGAGAATTTCGTATAGATCCTTTGTCAACTGGCATCATCCCCATTCCCCGACGACACCTTACCAACCTTCACTCTGGCTGGTCTAAGAAGATCCTGCCCAAAATAGTAACCCTTCTGAAAAACCTCAAGGACAACATCCATGTCGCCGTAATCTATGGGCTCTGCAACCATTGCCTCGTGTATATTGGGGTCAAATGCGTCGCCGGGTTCAGTAGCAACAGTTTCAAGGCCCTGTTTTTCAAGAATTGTTTGAAGCTGCTCCGATGTCTGCATTATACCGTCAACCACTTCTTTATCCGAATGGTCACCCTGGGCAACTGTTCTTGCTCTGTCAAAATTGTCCAGTACTGTAAGAAGCTCTTCAACTATCTTCTTTCTTCCCTGCTCAATCAATCTGCCGAAATCCCTTGCCTGACGTTTTCTGTAGTTGTCAAACTCGGCAGCAAGACGCTGGAATCTGTCAAGCAGTTCATCCCGCTCTCTCTCCAGAGTTTCCAGGCCGCTCACAGGAGCTTCTTCCACAGATACCTCGGGTTTTTCTGCCTCTGTGTCTTTAACAGAATTCCTGGATGCTGCGTTCCGTCTCCTGTTCCTGGCCGGTTTCCCGGCTCGTCTGGGATCGCTCATCAGTCATCCACCACTTCAAAGTCAGCATCTACAGCATCATCTGCTTCCGCCTGTGTCTGTTCCTGCTCTCCAGACTCTTCCTGTGGCGGTTCCTGAGAGTTCTGCTGGTGAAATCTGGCCCCGATCTCCTGCCAGACCTTTTCCAGTTTTTCAACCTGAGAAGCAATTGCAGCTTCATCATCGCCTTCAAGTGCTTTTCTTGTATCGGAAATGGCCTCTTCAAGTTTTGCCTTGTCTGCGGCATCCAGCTTGTCACCCATTTCCTCTATCTGCTTCTCCACCTGGTAGGCAAGGTTCTCTCCCTTGTTTCTGGTATCTACTGCGGCTCTTCTTTTCTCGTCTTCAGTTGCATGAGCTTCGGCGTCCTTTACCATCTGGTCAATATCACTTTCTGAAAGACCGCTGGATGCTTCAATTCTGATCTTCTGCTCTTTGCCGGTAGCCTTATCTTTTGCTGAAACATGAACGATACCGTTGGCATCTATATCAAACTCAACCTCTATCTGGGGAAGGCCACGTGGGGCTGGAGGTATACCCTCAAGGGTAAAACGACCAAGAGTGCGGTTGTCTGCAGCCATCTTTCTTTCACCCTGAAGCACATGAATCTCAACACTGGTCTGGTTGTCTGCTGCAGTACTGAATACCTGACTCTTTTTCGTGGGAATTGTTGAATTTCTGTCGATGATAGGTGTGAATACGGCTCCCAGAGTTTCTATTCCCAGAGTGAGCGGGGTTACATCGAGAAGAAGCACATCTTTGATGTCACCACTGAGAACACCAGCTTGAATCGCAGCACCAACGGCTACCACTTCATCGGGGTTAACACCCTTGTGCGGCTCTCTCTTGAAAATCTCGGTAACCTTTTCCTGCACCAGTGGCATCCTTGTCATTCCACCGACAAGTATTACCTCGCTGATGTCAGAAGCGCTGACACGGGCATCTTTGAGAGCTTTAAGACACGGCCCAACAGTCTTCTCTACCAGTGCTGAGGAAAGCTGTTCATACTTGGCTCTTGTAAGGGTCATGCTGAGGTGTTTGGGGCCGGCTGCATCTGCCGTAACAAACGGCAGGCTGATATCTGTGCTCTTCGTTGTGGAAAGCTCGCATTTTGCTTTCTCTGCCGCCTCTTTAAGCCTCTGTACAGCCATCTGATCAGCAGAGAGATCTATTCCCTGCTCCTTCTTGAATTCACTTACCATCCAGTCAATTATTACCTGATCGAAATCATCTCCACCAAGGTGTGTGTCTCCGTTGGTGGATTTAACTTCAAACACCCCGTCACCTATCTCAAGAATAGAAACATCGAAGGTTCCTCCACCAAGGTCATAAACTGCTATGGTAGAGTTGCCCTTCTGTTTATCCATTCCGTAGGCAAGAGCTGCTGCTGTGGGCTCATTGACAATTCGAAGTACTTCCAGGCCGGCAATTCTGCCAGCATCTTTTGTGGCCTGCCTCTGACTGTCATTAAAGTATGCCGGTACCGTAATAACCGCCTGTGTAACCTTTTCTCCCAGGTAATCTTCAGCAGTCTGCTTCATCTTCTGAAGAATCATCGCGCTTATCTCTGCAGGAGAATACTTTTTCCCGAAAACCTCCACCCAGGCATCATTGCTTTTGCCTTCAACTATCTTGAAAGGAACTCTCTTTACCTCGTTCGCCGTTTCCCCGAAGTGCATTCCCATGAAACGCTTTATAGAGAATACTGTGTTTCCAGGGTTTGCCACCGCCTGACGGCGAGCAACAACACCTATGTGACGTTCTCCGTTGTCGTTAAACGCCACCACAGACGGTGTTGTTCGCGTTCCCTCTGCATTGGGTATCACAACCGGCTCACCGCCTTCCATAACCGCAACACATGAGTTAGTAGTTCCCAAATCAATTCCAATGACTTTGCTCATATTCCGTTCCTCCTTTGGTATTCCTGTATATCTAAATATTATCTAAATATTCTGTCATTGTTACCACTGCAGCCCTGTAACCGCACAAGCAATTCAAAGCAATTGCCTTGCCATTCTTCCATCCGAGCGTTATTAACTGCGCCGCAATAAGATAGCAGCAGACTACACGGCGATTTCAATATCTTTTACATACAATGGTGCAAATGTGACACATGCTCTGCTGCTGTTATATTAGGGGTCACGCAAAACAGGAGTGTGTATGTCCAGTGAAAAAATAGTTGTTCGGGGCGCCAGAGAGCACAACCTGAAGAGCGTTTCGGTTGATCTGCCCAAAAATTCCCTGGTTGTCTGTTCCGGTGTTTCTGGCTCGGGAAAGAGTTCATTCGCCTTTGACACTCTGTACGCAGAAGGGCAGAGACGATACATTGAATCTCTTTCCTCATACGCCAGACAGTTCCTCGGCCAGATGGATAAGCCAGATTTTGATTCTATTGAAGGCCTTTCACCGGCTATTTCCATAGAGCAGAAGACTGTCAGCCACAATCCCAGATCCACAGTGGGAACAGTTACCGAAATTGCAGACTATCTGCGAGTTCTGTTTGCCAGAGCAGGGGTTCCCCACTGTCCGTCATGCGGCAGGGAAGTTACCACACAAACTGCCCAACAAATGACAGATACCATAATGAAGATGGCTGAAGGAACCCGTATTCTTGTGGCCGCACCTGTTCTTACCAACCGCAAAGGTGCACATGACGAATTGTTTGCCGATATAAAAGAGAAAGGTTTCGTAAGAATTCTTTTGAACGGTGAGCTTACCGATCTGGATCAAATATCGGAATTGAACAGAAAAAAGCGAAACTCCGTATCGGTGGTTGTTGACAGAATTGTTATTAAGCCAGGAATAGGTAGCCGTCTCAACGATTCTGTAGAGACAGCCTCAAAGCTTGGGAATGGCGTAATTGCCGTGATAGACGCTGATTCAGGTGAGCAAACCATGATGAGCGAACACAACGCCTGTCTACACTGCGGCATAAGCCTTCCAGAGCTGTCTCCTCAACTTTTCAGTTTCAACAATCCCATTGGAATGTGCCCAAGGTGCTCCGGCCTGGGATACATACTGAAAGTGGATCCCGATCTGATAGTTCCCAAGCCGGCCATGTCTATACAGGCAGGTGCTATTATTCCCTGGGGAATTCCCCAGGGATGGGTTGCTGCATCTCTGCGAACACTTTGTCAGGAAATGGGTTTTAACCTGCACACACCCTGGAACAGACTGTCTGAAGAAGTGAGGGAAACAATACTTTTCGGTTCCGGAAAAAAGAAATACAGCGTTAGCTGGAAAACGAACAGCTCATCGGGAAACTGGAGCGGTCCATTTGAAGGAATAGTACACAGAATTGACAGGCTGTATCACCAAACCGGCAGCGACGACATGCGCAGGTACTACGAAAAGTTCTTCCGCAAGTACACCTGTGACGACTGCAGCGGATCAAGGATCAGATCTGAAGCCCGAGCAGTGCTTGTAGGCGGGCGCGGCATACATGAAATATCAGATGACACCGTAGGCAATATACTGGAGTTCTTTGACAGTGTGGAACTTACAGATTACCAAGCAGCAATAGCGGGAAGGCTGCTTAAGGAAATCGTTTCAAGGCTGCAATTCCTCACTGATGTGGGTCTGCACTACCTTACACTCAACAGGTCTGCTCCCTCACTGTCCGGCGGGGAAGCCCAAAGAATAAGGCTTGCCAGTCAGATAGGCAGTGGCCTTACCGGCGTGCTTTACGTGCTTGATGAACCAACTGTGGGGCTTCACCCCCGCGACAACGCCAGACTGGTGAAAACACTTGAGCATCTAAGAGATATAGGCAACACCGTAGTCGTTGTGGAACACGACAATGATACCCTGCTGAAGGCCGACCATATAGTTGATTTCGGACCAGGGGCAGGATCCCACGGTGGCGAAGTTATTGCCCAGGGATCTCCTGCGGAGATAATGGCAAATCCCCGGTCGCTCACAGGAGCATACCTGTCCGGCAGGGAGGCCATTGTACGCCTGCCAGAGCTGCGCACGCAAGAAACTCCTGTGCTCACACTGAAAGGGGCGACTCTTCACAATCTGAAGTCTGTTGATATGGAAGTTCCTCTAGGACGACTTGTTTCTGTTACCGGCGTTTCGGGCTCGGGTAAAAGCTCACTGGTGGGCCAGACCCTGTATCCAGCAGTATCCAGACTTATTGGCGGTGCATCCAGCATGAAACCCGGCCCTTACAAATCCATTGAGGGGCTCAAACACATTGACAAGATTATAAACATCACGCAAGACCCAATCGGCCGCACGCCCAGATCAAACCCCGCCACTTACACAAAAGTATTTGACAGTATCAGAAATCTGTTTGCAGAGATGCCGGAGTCGCGGATCAGAGGCTACAAACCCGGGCGGTTCAGCTTCAATGTAAAAGGCGGCAGATGTGAAGACTGCAAGGGAGCAGGAGTAAAGAGAATTGAAATGCACTTCCTGCCGGATGTTTTCATAGAGTGTGAAACATGCCAAGGGCTGAGGTTCAACAGGGAAACCCTGAAAATACGATTCAGAGAGAAAAACATCTCGGATATACTGGATATGACAATAGAGAACGCCATGGTTCTGTTTGAAAGAATACCATCGGTTTACTCTACCCTCAAGGTAATGAACGAAGTAGGTCTGGGTTACATTCAGCTTGGCCAGCGGGCTCCAACTCTTTCCGGCGGTGAAGCTCAAAGGGTTAAACTGGCAAAAGAACTCAGCAGGCCATCAACAAGCCATACCCTCTATATTCTCGACGAGCCTACAACGGGGCTTCATCCCCACGATGTTAGCAAACTGCTGAAAGTACTGAACAGACTGGTCTCTGCTGGTAATACAGTTGTTGTGATAGAACACAATCCCGATGTTATTGCCAGTTCCGACTGGGTGATAGACATGGGTCCCGACGGAGGTGACGGAGGCGGAGAAATCATCACCACAGGAACACCCCGAGAAATTGCCAACTGCAGCCACTCCTACACAGGAGAACACCTGAGGCTTCAGCAGCGGTTCACCGGGTTAGCAGACTAATTCAGTTCAATAATCCATATCTCCGACGGATACTCTTCATCTTCACCGGGATGTGTTTCAAACGCTATCCTGTTCCCGTCAGAAGAGCAGGAAGGTGCACCGTCTTCACTGGCATCGGTGCTGGTTACCCTCAGTGGATCAGTTCCATCAACAGGCAGTAAAAAGATATTCGGCATTGCAGAGTTGAAAGAGGTTGAACTTAGAATGTATTCATCGTTGCAGTACCACGAGTTATCTGTATTTGCTGCAGCTGGCTGCTGTATTTTCGTAATGTTTACAAGCACAGGGCTGCCGGAACTGAAGTTAATTGCAGCTGTGTATATCTGCCAGTTTTCGCTTCCGGTATCGGCCCGTTGAAACAGTATTTTCTGCCCGTCTGAAGACCAGTCGGGTAACCTGTCATCGCAAGCAGGATCATCTGTTAAAAGTGTTACCCTGCTGTTTTCGTCAACTTCCACAAGGGCAATGTGATGTGGAGGCTGATCGGATGCTCCGTATTCAAAAACAATTTTGTCTGTATCCGCAGGGTTGAAAACGGGTTCAATGTAGTATCCTCCAGACTCTGGATGATCTGTTACCTGAACTACATCTGTACCGTCATCATCAGCAGTATAGATTTCGTTTGTTCCACCTGCCATATCGGATGACCAGCAAATCCGGCCATCAATCCAGGATGAACCGGGAGAATTTGTGTTTTCCACATCACCGGAAGCGGCGATCACCACGGTCTCTTCTCCTGTTCCAATATTTATCTTTACAAGCTCTGACGGGGGGTTGTTGTACCCCTCTTTGAAACGGGTAAACAGCACATAACTCCCGTCCGGGGAAAAGGTGGGATTCTGTGCGCTTTCACCGACTGGCGAAATGGTCAGCCGTTTTGCGTCATCGTTCCTGACCTCGGCAACCGGATCGTCATCGGTAACACAACTGTTACCTGCCAGCACAAGAACAGTGCAGGCGACAAGAGATTTGAGGAAATAACCGTTCACTCCTGCTCCTTCACTATGCGAACCGAAGGCCTCATGGTAAGATCGTGGGGAATGTCATCAGAAGCATGAACAAGATCTATCTGCTTCCCTAGAAGTGTGTAAGCATAGGATGCCCGAGACATGGAGTACGGTGCCGCAGCCAGGACAAGACCGTTCATGGAAGAATAAAGACACTTTGAGAGGAAACGGGCCAGAGCATTTATATCTGTGTGGTTTCTGAAACAGTTAACATGGAAACTGGATACACGTCCAGAGAGGATGTCTTCGCTGAATGTGGCCATCTTCGCTCCGGCGTTTCCAGTAAGAACAGATGTGCGAACAACACACGCCTGTGGATTCCTGTTCCCAACGGCAATATCGCCAAGCAGTTTTGTCCACCCGTAGAGAGAGCGCGGTACTGCTGGTGAGTTCTCTGTATATGGTGGAACACCACCTGCATAAACCAGGTCGGTGGATATATGAACCATCCTTGTGTGTGTGTCAGCGCAAAAAATCGCCAGTTTCCGCGGCCACAACGAATTCAACCTGAATGCGGCAGAGGGATTGTGCATACATCCTGCTCTTGAAGACATTGCAGCACTGTTCAGAACAAAATCCGTGTTCTCCGGAACAACATCCCGGGGCTCTGCGGTTGTTAGATCATCACCCCCGCTCAATGAGCAGGGGTGAATAATCCATGAGTTTTTCAGTTCCCTTTGAACTGTTCTACCCAGGCGCCCGGTTGCGCCTGTTAGAAAAAGCTCTCTCACCGCATGGATCCGGGCGTGCTGACAAAGTACTGAAATATTCCCGAAGTACTTAAAACAACTTCATCATTGGCATCCATGATTTTGTCCAGCGTTTCAAGAGACTGCATAAACCGGTAAAAATCCGGGTAGGATTCATAGGCAGAGGCGTATATAGCTGCAGCAGTGCTGTCTGCCATTCCACGGATCTGAAGAGCTCTTCTATCGGCAAGAGAGCTGATGCTGTCTACCCTCAGGTCAGTTTCAGCAAGAATTGTCTGGGCCATTCTGTGCCCTTCAGCCCTGTACCTGGTAGAGATCCTGTTTCTCTCTGCCTGCATCCTGGTAAACACCGCCTGCTGATTGGCCATTGGAAGATCGGCCCGTTTGATTCTGACATCCAGCACGTAGATACCGTACTCTGCTGTCATTACCCTGGTGGCTTCAGTTACCCTTGTAAGCAGGGCCTCTCTGCCCTGACCAGACGGCACGCGTATCATGCGGATAACCTCTATAACCTCTCCGGCTTCTGTCATTACAATATTACCCGCGGATGTATCTGAATAGGTAACATTATCAACAAGCCGAACATACTCACCAATTCCCACCGGGTTGTTTGCGTTGCGCACAATTTGAATAAGATCACTTCTTCCTATTTCCTGTCGGAGAACCGAGTAGATCACATCGTCAAGTCTGGAACTTGCGGCGTAAACAGACTGAACGCTCTGCAGGAAAAGAAGCGGGTTTTCGATGCGCCATCTGGCGTAACAATCTACCTGGAGGTGCTTCTTGTCGCGGGTAACAACATCTGATGGCTCGTCATCGTACTCTAGAATCCTGTCATCAAAAACATGCACCTGCTGAAGAAAAGGAATCTTGAAGTAAAGCCCTGCACCGCTGCTAAGAGAAACTCCAGGAGCATTTTCCTGTATCCAGAGCTCCAGTGCAGCCATCTCCTCTGGAGTTCTATCGCCAACTATTACTCTTACAGGCTTGCCAAGCTGCAGAATAACAGCCTGCTCTGTTTCATTGATAGTAAAGAAAGCTCCGAAGAAAATCAGAAGTGCGAAAACAATCATAATACCGGTGAAACAACCTTTGATTTTTGCTGGAGTATTCATTACATGCTCCCGTCAAGGTTGTAATGGGTAAGTGCGCCTGCATCCGAGTCAACCACGGTAATCTGCAAATCACTGAGAACACTTTCAAGCATTTCAAGATGCAGCCTGGCAGAAGTTACCTGAGGGCTCTTGCCGTATTCGTAAGCAACCGCCGTAAACCTTTCAGCCGCACCCATGGCCCTGTTGATTCTTACAGTAGCGTAACCCATTGCTTCATTAACAACAGTAACAGAATCTGCTCGGGCTTCAGGAATCACCTGATTCCTGTAGCCTTCAGCTTCGTTGATGTAAGCCTGCATATCTTCCCTTGCTGTGGCAACATCTTTGAAGGCATCGGAAACCTGCGCTGGGGGCTGAACATCTTTGAGTTGAACAGCGACAATGTCCAGACCCATTGTGTAGCTGTCTGTTACCAGCTGAACCTGTTCCATTATACGGTTTTGCACATCCAGCTTTCCTGTTGTAAGAACTGCATCAATCGCGTTGTCACCTATTACTTGCCTCATACAGGCCTCTGAAATATCAATCAGGGTTCCTTCCGGTTCTCTTACATTAAACAGGAAGGCTCCTACATCGCTGATCCTGTACTGAACAATAACCGAACAGTTGATGATGTTCTCGTCACCGGTAAGCATCTGAGCTTCCCTGAGCATATCGGGATCATTAAAGCCCACATACTCTGTGTTTCTTCCTGAACCGTACGACCGGAACCCTATCTCAATTCTCTGAACCACATTCACAGGTGCCCTTGTAACAGTCTGAACAGGCCAGGGTATCTTAAAATGAAATCCCGGTTCTGTTACAGAGGTCTGTCTTCCAAAAGTAAGAACGACCCCCTGTTCCTCGGGACCCACAACATAAAAAGGTCCTCCGTTTATCAGCCACACAAGGATGACCACGGAAAGCACTGCCAGGAGAATCTGTCTGGGACCGAACGATTGAACATTCACGACCTTCATACTCCCCTCCCTTCCAATTAAGTTAACTGCTGGATGATTCCAGCTTTCTCTGAAGAGTTCTTCTTCCTATACCCAGAAGAGAAGCGGTTTTAGTTCTGTTCCCGCCTGTCAGATCGAGTGTTTTCTTTATTACCAGAGATTCAACAACAGAGAGAGTAAGAGGAAGGCACAGTTCAAGTGTACTGCAGGTTTCCTCCTGTACCCTTTCAAACTCTGTAGGAAGATGTTCCAGTGTGATACTGTCTTCGGTGGTAACCAGCAGGCTCTCCATCATGTT
>CAZRXU010000059.1:0-15735 GCA_964604135.1 uncultured bacterium
CCAGAAGAACCGTAATTCCAAACAATACTAATCTCAGCCTGGAATCCTGACCACTCATAAATTCTACCCTAACCCATCTTTCAAAGAACAATCAATAACAGTTTGTGTCCAAGTCCTGGAAGCCAATCCACCGCCTGTAATATATACCCGCTGGCTGTTAACAATACCAGCATTCAGGCATGTAATGATTATCGATATATATATCAGTATTTAATGTAGTTAAAAGTGCTATTGACTGATTTGAAATAGTAAAGTAGAATTATACAGTGCGGGTTGTGCTTCTCTTTCGGAGGTGTCAAATGTCTGTTATTATTCTGGCTGTCATCGGTGCAGTGACATATATAGGTAATCAGTGGATTTCGGTTGGTGTTACTGATGTTACTCAAACAGTTCGGGCAGGTTCCGTAAGGTATTTTCACGATAACTGGAGTGGTACGGAGATTGCGGGAACAGGGCAGTTCTCTGGAATAAATACCGGATCGTGGATTCCAGCAAATGGTGTTATTACAGTTCAAAACGATACAACGCTGACTTTCCACACCGACCATTTTACGAATGGTTCAGTTTCAATGCCTCTTGATCTTACCATTAGATACGAGGTTGTAAACAGGGGGCTTGAAGTTAGTTACAGATTTGAGTATCTGTCGGATATTGAGTTCTCGGATCCGCTGGAGATAGATTTCTATATTGCGGACTGGAACGATCTATCAATATCCAATCAAACTGCCATTGATGAAGAATTTCCCTTGGACGGGAGCACAGGCTTCCAGAGGTTTTCCGGAGATCAGCTGTTCAGGTTTTCCGGTGGAAATATCCCGGATGCTCTTTTCATTTTTCCCAACACGTCGAAGGGAATTATCGTTGTTAACGATGGCGGAACCAATCCGTATATGTCTCTGAGAGTTCTGGATACAGAGAACCCCAGAGAGAACGCGCAGGGTCCCGTGCTGCACTCTGTTATTGGAGCCGGTGAAGTCGATGAGTACTTCATCCGTTTTTCAATGGATGAATACTTTGCGCCTGTTTTCATCAGTGGTCATCCCAGCGGGGCGGAACGGTCTTCAGCGTGGATACTTGATGAACTTGCTTTTATTCATCCGGAAACCGGCTACATCTGGGGGTATTCAGAAACATCCGGCGGAGAGGAACCGGTGAGTGCTGGTCTGATCAGTCTTTTGGAAGCTCACTCAGGAATGAAGATGAACTGGTTGCTTCTGCCTGATGGAATTCTCACACCCAACAGAGATTCTGTATGGTACGAGCCAGGGTACGAAGACAGCTGGTCGCACTGGCACGGAACCTGGCGTTTTTCCACTGAAGCCACTCCGGATTATCTGCAGTGGTTGAGAAATATCCAGAATGATGTTTATCCCTGGGCAGATCGTGTGAGAATGGGGAATCACGGGTATCACCACACTCCCAATCCTGATTCCTCTTTTGGGCAGTTCCATGAGTTTATTACATATGAACCCGATGAACACCAGGAACGATTCAGAATGGTTATGGAAGATATTAATGCCTGCGGTCTCGACACCAACATGGTCAGGGTAATCCGGTATCCCGGTCACAGAACATCACTCAGCGGTCTTCAGGGAATAATTGATCATGGCTTTACTTTCTACTGCAATGGCTGGCGTATGATTGACTGGTTTGCCGGAAAACAGTTTCTAAATCAGTGGATCAGCAGATATCAGACGCCGAATGGAAGGATATGGGGATCAAATTCAGTATGGTGGGGCGATTACCAGATGATGTATCCCTACGAGTGGTTGTCACAGGTGATGGAGAAGGGTAAGTTCGGTCTTCTGGGCTGCCACCCCGGGCAGATGCTTGCTGTTTCCGATTCGTCCTGGTCACCTGAGGCCTACGCAAGGATAGACAGTGTGCTGACTTCTCTGGAAAACGATTACGATAATTTTATCTGGCTTTTCCCGTCTGAATACGGTGATTTCCTGGAAGACTGCTTTAACATCCGGGTAGATCATCTGCGGGGCGGTGGTCCTGATCTGGAACTTGGTATGACAGGAAGTATTCCCGATGGTCTTACCGTGTGCGCTATTCTTGATTCTCTTGATCAGGTACTGTCTGTTGAATTCGACGGAGCTGGTGTAGGGTGGGAGCTAAGAAGCGGAGGCAGGCTGTTTGCCGTGCTGCCGGAGGCGGCATACGGTGAGCATACAGTCTCTGTTGTCATAAATCCTCTTGGAGCAGGTGCCGACATGCCCCGAACAGTTTCGGTTCAGGTACTCAGTCCATCTTTCGGAAGCTCTATTGAAGCTATAGTTGAGGGTGTGGCTTCAGGGGATCTGTTCAGGCTTCAAGTGTACGATATGTCTGGAAGGGTGATTGAATCCAGGCAACTGGTGTACAGTGGTTCAAAGTATTCAGTAAACATGCAGAATCCGCTTCCTCCGGGGGTTTATTTTGTCTCGGTTTGTGTTGGAGGGGCTGCTGGTTCAGGCAGAACAGTTGTTGTTTCCCGGTAGATGCTGAATCCTAAAATACTGTGCTGCATTGCTTTTTGCCCTTCATGGCTAGGCAATTTTCATGAAACCAGTATATTGTTATACTATAGCACTTTCAGTATATTCCAACAGAGAGGAGGCGTGTATGCAGAGCTTTCGTGTGTTTGACAAATGTATATGAGTGGTTGACACCGGACACAGGTTTGTGTTCGGTTACCTGCATCACGCCAAGCTGTCGCCACTCTAAACAATAGCACAAACAGACAGCTCGTCGGGGTGCCATGGAAGCTTGGCTTCGAAGGCGGGTGAGATGAAACAGATTGATGCCAGAGGAGAACCCTGTCCGCAGCCTGTTCTGCTGGCAAAAAAAGCTATGAAAACTCGGCAGCCGTTCAGTATTCTCGTTAATGGATCCGGCCAGGCCGAGAACATTCAGCGGGCAGTTAACCGTGCAGGGGCAGAGTGCATAATAGATAGAATGGACGGGTTCGATCAGGTTACGGTAACAGTGGTTTCTGAGGTTCTGCCTCGGGAAGCTGTGTCGCAGTCAAAACTTGTGGTTTCGGTACCGCATGATTCGTTTGGAAGTGGAGGTGATCGTATACTTGAAGAGGTTCTGGGGCGGGCATACTTCCACACACTGACAGAGCTGGATAGGGGGCTTCCTGATACCCTGATATTCTACGACAAAGGTGTGTTCCTTGCACTCTGCGATTCACATGTTCTTGAAGATCTGGTGCTTCTTCAACAAAGGGGAGTAACTATACTTGTGTGCGGTACCTGTTTGAAACACTTCAATGTACTGAACGAGCTTGCTGTGGGTTCAGTTTCTAACATGTACGAGATTGCCGAAGAGCTCGGAACAGCAGAGAGGTTTTACTCCATATGAGAGCCTATACATACAGGCTGTTTGAAAGCATCAGTTCAGTGATGCTTGCTGCCAGAAGAATTGAAAGAACAGGTTTTCAGTGCAAGATCGTTCCCATTCCCAGAGAGTTCTCATCCGACTGCGGTGTGTGTGTCAGAACAAACTTTGCAGATGACCGCAGTATTGATGACATTCTAAGCAGGGATGGTACGGCAGTTTCAATGATTTTCAGAAAAGAAGCAGTATGAAGCTTGTGGTTGCGAAGGCAAAAGAGTTAAAATTTCCGAACTGTTATTGAAAACAGGTGTTTACCGTTTGTGTCCGGTATCCTCCGGAGCAGTACGGAGCACAACTAATCCGGGGGGGTGAATTGTATGAAGGCGATAATTATTATGATTGTTGTTGCAGGCCTTTGTCACGGTGAGTTCGTGACTTTTGGTACACAGCAGCAGGGCAGCGCAAAACCATTCTGCGGTTCTTGATACCCGAGTTTACGCTACCAGTTGGTGGCTTACTCTGACGAATTGGGATCCGCTATCGAAATCAGTTCATTGTCTTTTCAGACCTTCAGTGGTCCCAAAGTGCATTTCAGCGGCCTGCAGATATATCTGGGGCTTACAAACGCTGTAGAGCTTAGAACGGAATTTGATTCAAATTACATCAGTGGTACAAAAACTCTGGTGTACGACCACAGTGATCTGTGGCTGAATTCAGGGTCACCTGGTGAGTGGTTTACCATTGATCTGGATAACTCCTTCTGGTACAATGGTTCCGATAATCTGATTATCGATTTCTGCTGGCCGGAAGGCTCTGAGTCAATCTACGTATGGGGATGGATCGGTGATGTCAATCGTTCGGTGTACGGGCTGTACAGCGGCACAACTGGAGTTGCTGCTTCCCACGAGAGTATTCTCATGAAGCTCAACGGAACTTTGTCACTCGATGCTTCAACATTCGGTGCGATAAAAGCTACACTGGGTGTGGAAGAGCACTGATATCAACAGATGGTTGCATTACGTAAGTTACCACACAGCGTTGTGAGTGTTTCACGGCGCACAACACAACCCTTGAAAGGGGTGAGAAGATGAAAGTATCCGTACTAATCATGATACTTCTTGTCTGTACTGCATTTGCAGCAGACAGAGTAGTCATGTTCGGCGAATTCACATCAACCGGTTGAGGAAGCTGTGCAAGCAGCGCGGCCGCTGTGAAAACGTTTATTAACGGTTATCTTTCCCAGGGGCAGATAGCCCCGATGATCATGTTCCTCAACGGACCTGCCGTGAACGGCTTCAATGGTCATCTGTGGAATTCATACTGGAGTACAGGTTACGTGCCCACCTTTGTTGCAGACGGAGTGTTCGCTTCTGCCGGATGGAGTCAGGGCGTATGGACCAATCACATGACCAATCGCCTTGCAGTTCCCTCTTACCTCTCTATCAGCACTGATATGGTGGGCGATGCCTCCGGTGGAACGGTTACTTACACATTGACAGCAGAGCAGGATCTGGGTGCTTCATCGCTGAAACTCTACAGTGCTATTGTGCAGTCAAACGAGGTTGCAACACCTGCTTACGGGTTGTACAACGGGAAAACACTGGCCTGGATACCAAAGGTTATGCCCTGCGGCAATACCGGAACAGTGGTTGAGTTCACCGGGCCTTACCCGCAGACCATCCAGGTTGTAAAACCCTACACACTTAACCCATCTCAGCACATCTTTGATAACCTTGATCTAGTTTCTTTCGTGCTTGATACAAGCACAGAGGAATCAATGAATGCGGCGTTCATGGATGTTCCAGACACCAACACTGGTGTTTACAACCAGGGTGAAGCTGTTGTCTGTAGTGGTGTTCTCTCTGCATGGCCCAACCCTTCTTCAACAGGTGCTTTCTCCATATCAAGTTCTGTGCCTCATGGTACAACTGGAATGGTTGAAATATTCGACATTGCAGGTCGCTCTATCGATCAGTTCAATGCCGGTTCAGTGCACAGCATGAACATCGAAGATACAGGTATCTACTTCGTTCGACTGACCACCAGCTCCGGGGAAGTTGTAAGAAAGCAGATAGCAGTTATCAGATAGGTTCACAAAGAGGGGGCCTAATGGCCCCCTCACTGTATTTTGTGTGTTACGGGAATACGATAAGTCTTGGACGGTTTTCTCCCGGGCTGCTAACAACTCTGCCTATGACTGCGGCAAATTCATCGCCGCATTCGCGAAGAGCCAGAACCGCTTCCTCTGCCTGGTCTGCCCGTATTGCAGCCAGCAGCCCTCCCGAGGTCTGAGCATCAAACAGCACATCAGCAAGGTTTTCACTGATATCGGGATCTATGTAGCCGTTCTCTCCTACATACTTGCGGTTCTGGGCGGATCCTCCCGGGAAATAGTCTTCCACATAGTCCATTACGCCGTGAAAAAGCGGTATGTCGTCAGCGTTGAATACAAGACCCACATCAGCGGATTTTGCAAAAGCAAGAGAATGCCCCATGAGCCCGAAACCTGTTACATCGGTCATGGTGCTTACATCATAACTGTTAAGTACATTGCAGGCATACATGTTGAGCCGTTCCATGCTTTCAATCATAGGGCCCATTATTTGTATATCCAGAGGGCTCGCCTTGTTCGCAGTGGAGAGAATCCCCGAACCAAGCGGTTTTGTGAGAATCAGCAGGTCTCCAACCCTTGCTCTGGAATTTGTTTTAACTTTGTTCGGATGGATGGTTCCGGTAACACTGAGTCCGAAAACAACTTCATCCTGTTCTGCGGTGTGCCCTCCTACAAGTACAACCCCTGCTTCAACCAGTTTTTCACTTGAACCTTTCATTATCTCTTCGATAACCCGTATGTCCAGTTTGCCTCCTGGAAAGCACAGAAGATTCATGGCAGTAAGAGCCTTGCCTCCCATTGCCCATATGTCGGACATGGAGTTGGCTGCTGCAATTCTTCCAAAAGTTGTGGGATCGCCTACCACAGGGGAGAAGAAATCCACAGTTTGAACCAGAGCGGTTGTATCATTTATTCTGAACACTCCTGCATCATCCATGGTCTCCATACCCACAATGAGGTTGGGTGTGGTAACTCCAGGAAGTTTGGAGAGTATTCCCGACAGCCTGCCGGGAGCCATTTTGCCTGCTCAACCAGCGCAGGCTGCGTAATCCATCAGGTTGATGCCGGAAGTGTTCACCCTCTTTGATCCATCAATTCTGTCACAGTAGGTTGTAGACTTGATTTTGCGGTGAAACTCTCTGCACTCAACGCAGTTCCCGAACCTTTTACATGAAGTGTTAGGACACGGGCATGAAACTTTCAACGTACCCCTTTCGTTAAGCTGAAAACGGGAATATACACATTCAATTCGCTCCATAAAACCTTTTTTGTAAAACGTCTCATGTGTTGCCGGTCTGAAGTTGAGGGTTTACCCGGAGGGTTCCATTGTTCATAGTTGGAACACATTTACCGCGCACGGTGTTCTTCTCGTTTGGAGGAAATATGGGATTGGAATCACTTAAAAATCTACCTGCTGTTCACGAAATTGTGCCAGGCATAGAGACCAGACTGCCCGGGTTAACACCGTCTGAAACAAAAAAAGCCGCCAGAGACGGTATACTGTGGGCAAGGCAGTGCGTTATGGACGGGGGAGAACTTCCGTCAACTGATTCCATTGTGGAAAAATGTGTATTGCTTGGTGAGGCCATGCAAAGGCCGACCATGGAACAGGTTATAAACGCTACAGGAGTTGTTCTTCACACGGCAATCGGAAGAGCCAGCCTTCCTCCAGCTGCAGTTGAAGCTGTGAGCAGGGTGGCCCGGGGCTATTCCGTTCTTCAATGGAACAGAGAAACCGGTAAGAGAGGAAACCGCGATACCCACATAGAGAAGCTGCTCACAGAGCTTACCGGGGCAGAAGATGCTACCCTTGCCAACAACAATGCCGGGGCAACCCTTCTTGTGCTTTCAGCACTGGCCAGTGGAAGAGAAGTTATTGTTTCCAGAGGGCAGTTGGTAGAGATAGGTGGTGCTTTCCGTATTCCCGATGTTATGCAGCAGAGCGGATGCACAATGGTCGAAGTTGGCTGTACCAACCGTACCCACCTCCGCGACTACGCCAACGCCATAACCGATCGTACTGCGGCAATACTGCGTGTGCACCCGTCAAATTACCTTATCAAGGGTTTCACCAGTGAGGTGGATCTTGAAGACCTGATTGCATTGGGAAGAGAGCACGGTATTCCCGTAATAGACGATCTTGGTGCTGGAAGCCTTATTCCACTGAGTAGATTCGGAATACCTGCTGAACCCACAATAGTTCACAGTATACAAGCCGGAGCAAGTATTGTAACCTGCTCCGGAGACAAGCTTATAGGAGGGCCGCAGGCAGGTGTTATTCTGGGTATGACCAAGTACATATCAAAGGTAAAAAAGCACCCTCTGGCCAGAGCACTCAGGGTGGGAAAACTTACCATAGCTGCCATTGAAGCTTCACTGCGGGTTTTTCTGGAAGAAGATGATTTTATCGCTGAAAACCACCCTGTTTATCATTCTTTTTCCAGGAAGCCCGAACAGCTGCTGGAAAGAGCCCGGGCGATTATAGGTGCGGTGTCGGTTCCCTCAGGTTGCAAACTGGAACCGGAGAAAATGAACAGTTATGTTGGCAGCGGCAGTCTTCCCGATTATGCGATACCTTCTGCCGGTATTTCTGTGGTTTGTCCCGACCCGGAACTTCTGCTAAAGTCCCTTCGGCTTTCCAGCCCGGCTGTTGCCGCCAGGCTGGAGGAAGGTGCTGCGAAGTTTGATCTGAGGGCTGTTACCGAGGCTGAAGATTCCGTTCTTGCTGAACTAATTGAGAGCAGGATTGCAGAGTTATGGGCGTAATAATAGGTACCGCAGGCCATATTGATCACGGCAAGAGCACACTTATGCAGGCACTTACCGGTGTGGATCCCGATCGATTGAAGGAAGAGAAAGCAAGGGGAATAACAATTGAGCTCGGCTACGTGTTTCTTGAGACTCTCGATGGAGAGTCTGTCTCCTTTATCGATGTTCCAGGGCATGAGAAATTTGTTAAAACCATGGTTGCAGGGGTTGCAACAGTTGACTGTTTTCTTCTTGTGGTTTCCGCCGATGAAGGGGTGATGCCCCAGACCCGTGAGCATCTGGATATTTTGCGTCTTCTAGAGGTTAACAGAGGCATTGTTGCTCTGTCAAAGTGTGACCTTGTAGAGAGTGATCTTATTGAACTTGCAGAAGAGGAAGTGCGGGAGGCTCTGCAGGGAACGCCTGCTGAATCATCGCCGATACTGAGGGTGTCGGCTAAAACAGGGTACGGAATGGAAGAGTTGAGAACAGCTCTGCTGGAGATGGCTACAGATGCAGACAGAAAGAGTTCACAGGGCAGGTTCAGAATGCCTGTGGACAGAATATTTACACTGAAGGGTTTTGGAACCATCGTGTGTGGAACTGGTCTTTCGGGAAAGATCAACGTTGGGGATTCAGTTGAAATTCAGCCTGCAGGCAAAACTTTCAGGGTGCGGGAGCTTGGTGTTAACGAGGAGCGGTACGCAAAAACAGGTTTTGCAGGTGATAGAATTGCTTTGAACCTTACAGGTATTAGGAAACAGGATGTTCACAGGGGCAGCGTTGCAGGAGAGGTTGGCTTCCTTAAAACTCTCAGCAGCCTAGACACCGTGTGTACAATGCTTCAACGCAATGTTGATCTTCTTATCAGACAGAGGGTTCGGTTTCATGTTGGCACAGCTGAGGTAATGGCCCGGGCTATTCCGGTTGAGGGGGAGCCTTTGATGCGGGGTGAAACAGGTTACGTTCACTTTCAGCTTGAACACCCGGTGGTTGCAATGCCGGGAGACCGTTTCGTGATAAGAAGGTACTCTCCGGTGATTACCATAGGCGGAGGCATAATACTGGACACCGGAACAAGGAAAGTTCGTTCAAGATTCAGGGAGGCCAGGCTTCAGCACCTCGATCTTCTTACGCACGGTGAGCTCGAGGATCTTCTGTTTGAGATGCTGGAGGATTCGACAGGTCATTTCATCGAGGCCGATGAGTTCATAAGGCGAACAGGTGCAGAACCTGTTGATTTCAATCAGGCTGCAGATTCGCTTGTTGAGCAGGGCAGAGTGCTGATTGTAGGTGAAGGCAGGGCACGGCGACTTATACTGAAAGACGAAGTGGATGATATTCAGCGCAAGATTCTGGGGAGTATAGGTACAATCCACCGCAATGTTCCTCTCAGTCCAGGGCTTCCCTCTGCACACCTTGCCAGAAAGCTCCCGACCGACACTGCTGTTTGGGTTGTGCGGTTGTGTATTGCAAGGCTTCACGATGCAGGAGAGATAGAAAAAAGAGGAGATTACCTTTGTCTCTGCAGTTTCCCGGAGCAGCTTACCGGTAATGTGCTTGAACTTGCAGAAAGCATTGTTGCCGATGTTGAAAATGCAGGTCTGCGCGGTGTTAAGATACCTGTTCCTGGAAGAAGAAAGGAAGATATTGAGGCTCTGCTTATAAGGGGTTTACTCACAAATCTGGATGAAAATCTGGTTACCACAGAACACTCTGTGGAAAAAGTCAGGCAGATTGTCCTGAACTCTTTCGGAAACCGTTCTTTCAGGCTGGGCGAACTTCGTGAAGCTCTGGGAGTGTCTAGAAAGATTGCTCTTCTGTGGGCTGTGATACTGGACGGCAGAAACATCACGCAAAGAGTTGGTGAGAACAGAGTTCTGGTCTCCGGCGATTGATCGTACTTTACAAAAGAGTTTGTGTTTCATATTCTCACCGTTCAAGTACCGGATAAAGCGATACATAACTGTTGTAAATACTTTCGTATAGAGGAGTCTTCTGATGAAAATAGCAGTTGTTGGCAGCGGGTATGTGGGGCTGGTCGCAGCCGCCTGTCTTGCCGAGATGGGTAATACCGTAATCTGTGTAGATAACGATCACAAAAAAATACAAGGTCTCAAGCAGGGAGAACTGCCTATATACGAGCCGGGGCTTGATGTTCTCATCGACAGAAACGTCAAAGAGCAGAGGCTTCATTTTTCTGTGGATACATCCAGGGCAGTAAAACAGAGCAGCATTATTTTTATTGCAGTGGGTACCCCCCCCGAGGAAGACGGCAGTGCTGATCTTCATCATGTTCTTGCTGTTGCTCGTGACATAGGTAAAGCTATGAATGACAGCAAAATAGTAGTGAACAAGAGTACTGTTCCTGTGGGTACTTATGAGCTTGTTGCCGCTGAGGTAAGCAGGCACACCGATTTCAAGGTAGATGTGGTAAGCAACCCGGAGTTTCTTAAAGAGGGTGCGGCCATAGATGACTTCATGAAGCCGGACAGAATTGTGATTGGTACAGGAAGCGGAGACGTTGCAGAGGTGATGAAAGAGCTTTACTCGCCTTTTGTGCGCACAAACAATCCAATTTACATCATGAGCAACAAGTCTGCTGAACTGACCAAGTATGTTGCTAACAGTCTTCTTGCCACAAAAATAAGTTTTATGAACGAAATAGCAAATCTCTGCGACGTGGTAGGCGCTGATGTGAAAGACATCAGGAGAGGTATAGGAAGCGATACCAGGATAGGTCCACACTTCATTTTTCCCGGTGTTGGTTTCGGGGGCAGTTGTTTTCCTAAAGATGTTAAAGCTCTCAGACACACTTCAGATGAGCACGGGTATCACCTTCACATTCTTGAAGCGGTTACAGAGGTAAATCGCAGACAGAAGCAGGTGTTGGGCAGAAAAGTAACAGAGGAGTTCGGGGAAGATCTTTCTGGCCTTACTTTTGGAGTCTGGGGTCTTTCATTCAAGCCGAATACAGATGATATGAGAGACGCTCCTTCTGTGGTGATTATCAATGAACTGCTGAAGAGAGGAGCACAGGTAAGAGCGTATGATCCGGAGGCAACAGAATACGCCAGAACAATTCTTGGAGATACAGTTGAGTATTGTTCCTCAAGCTACAATGCTATTGAAGGTTCCGATGCCTTGATTCTCGTAACGGAATGGACCGAGTTCAGAGAGCCGGACTTTAACAGAATGATTACACTGCTTCGCAGGCCGGTGATCTTTGACGGCAGAAACATCTGGAATCCCGGGAAACTTAAATCCAGAGGATTCACATACTACGGTATAGGAAGAGGTTAGAATGAGCGCTTTCACCGAAAGAATGGCTGGCAGAGAGAAGCCTGTTATCGGCGTAATTGGTCTTGGCTATGTTGGGCTGCCTCTTGCAATGGAGTTTGCTCTTGGTGGATGTAGTGTTCTTGGAGTAGATCTTGACCCCGAAAAGCCCAGGCTTCTTGAAGAGCATCGCAGTTACCTGAAGCATTTCCCTGATGAATTAGTTGCTTCGGCCATGGATACCGGTCGTCTGCATGCAACCACCGATTTTTCTGTTCTCAGTAAGGTTGATGCCATCTTGATTGCTGTTCCCACACCGCTGGGTGTAAGTCGCGAGCCCGACTTGAGCTATGTGCTGAATTCCTGCCGGGAAACTGCTCTTTACCTGCAGAAAGGCCAGCTTGTTATTTTAGAGTCCACCACTTATCCTGGAACCACCAGAGATGAGATGGTACCTGTTTTAGAGAAAAGCGGTCTTAAGGCAGGTGTTGATTTTCACATTGCCTTCTCTCCCGAAAGGGAAGACCCGGGCAACAAGAGTTTTAAAACCAGAACAATCCCCAAACTTGTAGGCGGGCTCACTGAAGCCTGCACAGAAGCCAGCGTGTTTGTTTACAGTTTTGCCATAGACAATGTGGTTCCGGTGAGTTCCCCTGAAGTAGCCGAGATGGCAAAAATAGTAGAGAACACCTACAGAGCTGTGAACATTGCGCTTGTCAACGAACTGAAGCTTCTTGCCCAGCGTATGGGAATAGATATATGGGAAGTTATAGACGCAGCTGCAACTAAGCCTTTCGGTTTCACTGCTTTTTATCCAGGGCCGGGGCTGGGCGGGCACTGTATTCCCATCGATCCTTTCTATCTCACGTGGAAAGCACACGAATACGAGATGTCAACCAAGTTCATAGAGCTTGCAGGAGAGATTAACACATCTATGCCCGGTTATGTTGTAGACCGGGTTGGTGATGCCTTGAACTCATCCGAGAAATCCGTAAAGGGAAGCAGAGTTCTTCTTCTTGGTATGGCTTACAAACCTGATATCGACGATTACCGTGAGACACCTGCTCTCAAGGTTATGAAGAAGCTCGTTGAAAGAGGGGCTATTGTAGACTACAACGATCCCTACATTCCTTCTATACCTTCCACCACCAGGCAGACAGATATGCAGCCGGTTTCAGTTGATCTTTCAGAGGAAATGCTGTCAGGATACGACTGTGCCGTTGTCATAACAAATCATGCCTGCTATGATTACCAGTGGATAGTGAGCAACAGTAACATTGTGGTAGATACCAGAAATGCCTGCGTGGCAGTTGAAGATGGTAAAGAGAAGGTGTTCAAAGCGTGAGAGTTTTGTGCTGGTTGTTGATTGTTTCTGCTGCTGCAGCTTTTGCGGATTACTCGCTTCCGGGAGTGGATTCAAACGAGATTCTTATGCCGGTTAACGTGTGGGGCGAGGTCAGAAACCCTGGTGTGTACATGATTCCGTGGAATTCTGATCTGAGGGATGCCCTGTCTGCGGCTGGTGGCCCTACAACAACTGCCAATCTTTCAAGTATTAAAATTATACTCAACGGTATAGACATAGAGTACAACCTCTCAGACTACCTGTCCGGCCACGGTAATCCTCTGCCGGGTCTTGAGCCTGATGCAACCGTTTACCTGTCCACTTCAAAGTATGAGTGGTGGAAAGATATTGTTGACTTCAGCTACAAGCTTCTTGTTATGGCGAATGTGATACTGCTGATGAGCAGAATATGAGTGTAGTGCGTCCTGATATGTACACCGGAGCTCCTGACCACGGCGAGGAAGAATCTCTTGATCTGAACTTCTACATCTGGATGCTGCTCAGGGGCAAGTGGGTGATTCTTTCATTTGTTCTTGCTGGTCTTCTTGCTGCCGGTTATGTAAACAAAACCACAACACCTGTGTACCGTTCAAGCTCAACATTCATGTATACCACAGACAACAGCATGTCGCGCACGCTTGATATGCCGGGTACTTTCTGGTTTCAGATGGATGCTCTTCGCAACGATCAGATTCACCTGATAAACAGCAGGATTATGGCTGAACTGGTTGCCGATTCGATTCTGCATTCATCCGATTACGACAGTATTATTTCAGTTCTGTTTCTGGGTGACATTCCAGAACAGCCGTACATTCGGAACGCTCTGGTATCACTGGCCCAGTCTACAGTTTCAGTGAGCTGGATCAAAGACACGAATTTCTTTGTTCTCAGCGGAAGCGGTTACAGCCCGGAAGCTTCTGCTGTTATAACCAATCTGTTCCTGTTTGTTTACGACAAGTGGAACAAACAGCAGGCAAGGGGAGAGAACACGGAAGTGAGGTTGTTTCTTGAGGAACAGCTTCAGCACACCTCCCAGCAGCTGGATCTTTCTGAAAGTGCCCTTCTTCAGTTCAAAGAGCAGAACGGCATAACAGACATAGATACAGAAACTCGAAATCTCATCACTACACTGTCCAGTTTTGAAACCCAGGCAAGAACTGCAGCGACCAGCGCAGCGGCGGCCAGAGTAAGGCGTGATTACCTGAACGGTCTTCTTGGGGAACAGCGTGAAACAGTAACCGGTGATATTGTAAGTTCCAACAGTGAGTATATAGAGCAGATACAGGCCGATCTTGCCAGGTACGAAAGTGCCAGAGCAGCTCTTCTTGCAGACGGTGCAGATCAAGAGTCAGAGCCCGTTCGCGCCATGGAGCAGCGTATAGAAACAAGAACACAGGAACTGGCTGAAGCACTGCAGGATATCGCGTCAATGAACTACCCGGCAAACCCGCAGCGGGGGATTGAAGGCCTGGTTTCCTCTATTGCTGAAGCTGAAAGCGAGTACAGATCAAGTATTGCCCGGGAAAGAGCGTTGCGTTCCGTTGTTAACGATCTCTCGTCAGGGATGTCTGAACTGCCCGAATTTCAGTATGAGCTGGTTTCTCTGGAACGCAACAGAAGAGTTAATGAAAACATCTATGTGCTTCTAAGAACCCGTTACGAAGAAGTTAAAATAGCTGAGATCGGGCAGATGGGCAATGTTACTATTGTAGATTCCGCACTTCCAGGAGGCATGATAAAACCCACGACGAAAAGAAATTTAATCATGGGAATTATGGTTGGTCTTGCTGGCGGTATTGGGATAGTGTTTCTGTTTCATCAGATGGATACATCTCTCAGAAACCCCGAGCAGCTGGAACGGCTGGGTATACCCCTTGTCGGCGTCATTCCAGAGTTTTCCCAGAAAACAGAAACTGATCAGATACCTCTTACTCTTCTGGAGCACTCGAAGTCGCCCAATGCAGAGGCTATCCGTGACCTTAGAACCAGCCTGTCGTTCTCTCGGCCGGAACAGGGCATAAAAACTCTTTTAGTAACCAGTTCCGGGCCGCGCGAGGGTAAATCAAGTGTATCTGCTAACCTGGCCGTGGCAGAAGCAGAAGCAGGGAAAAAGGTAATTCTTGTAGACTGTGATCTCAGGCGTCCTACAGTTAACAAGACTTTCGGATTCAGAAGAAAGCCGGGTTTCACTGAATTGATTTCCGGTAAGGCAACCATCGATGATGTTGTAAAAGAGACCGCAGTGGACGGTTTGTTCGTGATCTGCAGCGGACATATTCCCCACAATCCTGCTGAAATGGTGGAAACTGCAGTCAAAAAAGGTATTTTCTCGCAGATTGCCGAAGCATGTGATATGCTGATTATAGACACGCCTCCCGCTGCTGTTGTAACAGATGCCGTTGTTATCGCTCCTGCTGTGGATTCAGTAATTCTGGTTGTAAGAAGTGGTAAGATTCAGAAGAAAGTTGTGCAGGGGGTCTGGCAGAAACTGCTCAGATCAGGCGGTCATCTCTCTGGTGCTGTGATCAACGGTTTCGATCCCATAAGAACATATACTTCCTACACCTACTACACTTACAAGTACCAGTACTACTATGAAGAGCAGTCAAAATAGATACCACATACATATAACCGTATAATTTCCAGCGAAATAGTTAATCCAGAGGAGGGTTCAATTCCCCACCGCTTGCGGCGTTTCCGCACCAGCAAATTTTGCGTCCGCCCGCAGGGCGTGTAAGTTCGACCAGTAATACCCCGAGGCTTGCCTCGGAGGTTGGTTGAACGGAAGCAAAATATTTATTAAGAAAGGCTCCAGGGCCTTTTTTTTGTGGTGTTTTGAAGTGTTGGTGGGGCAAAGTGGGGCACAGTGGGTTGACAGTGGGTGAAAGTGGGATAATGATAGCTGCGGAGGGAAAATTAT
>CAZRXU010000060.1:0-5630 GCA_964604135.1 uncultured bacterium
CGGATTATAAGAGCATTCCCGAACCGGTCAGGCAGGGAGTCGGACAGTAACCCCGGCAAGCCGTGAAAGGATTCTTGAGACAGTTCCGGGAATGAGTACAGCTGATTTGAAAGCGGCATTTCGAGAGGGGACACCTGAATTCCGCTCTGAGAGAACTTCTGGTCGTACTGGAAAGTAGTCGTTCTGGAATTATCATTCAACACAACAGCACCAATCCTGCTGCCCCAGAGTGTTACCTCGGCAAGAATGGTCACTTTTCATCACCCCAGCGCCATGGCTTTTTTGCCTGGGTTTTTCTGGCGGTGGAGGCTCGTTTCCTTTTGCCTTTTCTCATTTCAAGAAGCTGGATCGGGCTGGTCTGCTCCGGGAGAATTAACTCATCCAGTGCTTCAAGCATATTAAGAGTCTTCAGCAGCTTGATAAGACTGGATACCCGGAAATCTTTACCTGATTCTATTCTCTCAAGGGTTCGTTTTGCCATTCCTGAAGATTCGGCTGCCTCTTCCTGGGTTAAGTTGAGTGCTACCCGGTGGCGGAGCAGCCTTTGTGCCAGCTCTTCAAGAACAGCCTTCTCTGATAACTGATTTGTTATTTTCATTACTTTGCCCTTCTTATTTCGTAATATAAGACGAGATATAATGAAAACAAGGTGTATCTCGCAATATATTACGAGAAGATGTTTTGATTAAAGAAAAAGGCTGAAGCATTTTGCCTCAGCCTTCTTATGTATGTTTGAATCTTTTAGTCGAAATCAGGTCTGTGCCGATTGCTCTGGAAGATACTATTGTTGAATTCGGAGGCTTCACCTGAATGTATTTCTCTGATGCCGCGTCTCGGCTCTACCTGGTGAACAACCTCTCTTTGGTGGTTGTTATCAAAGGTTAAATTTGGAATTGGAGCGGGGCTTGGCTTGTCTGTTCCATTGACAATTGATGGGGCATCTTCATGGGTGATGTCCGGATTGTTATGGATGACGACTGGAGTACCGTGGGAGTGTGGCTTGCTGTCTACGAATGAAGGAGTGTAACTTCCGCCGACGCTTGACGGGTTTTCTGAGATGCTTGCTATTACTGTAAAGTTGCTTTCCCTTGCGGTTGTTATATCTATCGAGGCACAATTACCCAGTGTGCGATCGGCAGAAGCAATGTAGGCGTGCTGCAGGTTGGCCCTGCGGAGTACATTGTCTATTTTGGGAGAAGAGTCATACTGCCAGTTTTTGGGCTCTGCAGGCGTTGTTGTTTGTGCTATAACAGGATCGGTGGTTTCAGTAACTGTGGCAATCCTGGTAATTCTGCCTCTGTCTTCGTTTGAAGGCGTAGAAACATCAACCGCTGGTGTTGTATCTGGGGCTGGAGTAGAAGTGTCGCGGGTGGTTTGAGCAATGGTCATCTGCATAACGGATGGTATTTCGAAGTTTACCGGTGAAGAAATATTCTGTGTGGCACCTATACCGAGAAACAGTGCAAACACCATTCCCAGCACAAGCCCTCCGGATAAAGACACTACTTTTTCAGTCATTCTGCCTGCACCTCCACAACCTCAGGAGTGTTCCGAACAGAAACCTCCGCGCTTCGTTCACCTCTCACATAGAGTATGAGCGCTATTCCTATAAGAAAACCGATAATGGCGTGCGGCCAATTCAGAAATCTCATCATATTTCCTCCACAACACCAGATTCTAATTACTTTATATGGGTACAGCAAGGGCCTTTAAAAAGCTTTCATTCATGAATTCACCTGCACTTACGAAAGGCAATGTTCCGCCTGAATGATTCTGCAACGCCTGTCAGCTCCTTTCTGTGGGCTTCCACAAGCAGGTTGTCTTTTGTCTGATACTCAAGTGTTACCCCTGTGAGTGAAACCATGGCTCTAAGGCGACCTTGGGTGTGTGCTCTGAGCGGCTGCTCTATTTCGGCTGCAAGTGCCAGCAATTCAGGGGTAATTTCGGTGTTTCCCGGTAGTCTTGTTGCGAGGCATGAATCAGGAGGTCGAAGGTAGTCCGGCATGTTGAGAACCCTTCCCAGTTTTCTCACATCGGCAGCAAACAATCCGGCTGTTACAAAGGGGTGGGAGATTTTTAATTCTTTTGCTGCACGGAGACCGGGTCGGTATTCCGAGAGGTCGTCAAGGTTTGTTCCGTCTGCAGGCGTTGTGATACCAAGCCTGCGTGCAGCATCGATGACCGTAGAGTAGATTGCCCTCTTGCAGTGGTAGCACCTTTGCCGGGTGTTCATTCTGACTGCATCAGTACTTAGAAGATCAAGCGGGATGCTAATAAGTTTTACACCAAGTTGTTCTGCAACTTTGCGCATAATATCTGTGTAGTATTTCGCCAGGAACGGTGTAACCGCGTTAAATGCTACGGTGTTAGATGTTCCCAGAACATCTGCTGCAGCTCTTAGAAGAATCTCGCTGTCTGCGCCGCCTGAGATCAGAATACCCGCTTTACCATTGCTCTGAAGTTCAGCGGCAAGCGCAGGGAAATACTGTTCAGTGATACTGCTCATCGGGTATTCCTTTACCGTTGCTTTTGCTTATCATACAACTCTCGAAGTGTTGCATAACATACAAAGATAGTTGGGATTTAACACAATGAAGATTGCAGTTTTTAACCCGGTAAGCGGTGTTTCCGGTAACATGATTCTGGGGGCACTGATTGATAATGGTCTTGAAGTTGAAGATTTGGTCGAAGGTTTGAAGAAGCTGCCAGTTTCAGGCTGGAGTATTGAAGCGAAAAAAGTACTGCGAGGGGGTTTGCAGGGAACCCATGTAGAGGTAACCGTTCCCCACGAGCATGTGCACAGACATCTTTCTGATATAAAGAGCATAATTGAGCCCTCCGCTCTTGATCCATGGGTAAAAGAAAAGGCATTGAAGGTTTTCCAGCGTCTGGCAGAAGCTGAAGCGGAGTCCCACGGTATTGGTGTAAATGAGGTGCATTTTCACGAAGTAGGTGCCATGGATGCTATTATTGATGTGGTGGGAAGCTGCCTGGGTCTGCACCTGCTGGGGATTGAAGCTGTGTATTCAAGCGCAGTATCCGTGGGCACAGGCACTGTAGACTGTGCCCACGGCACACTGCCATTGCCTGCACCGGCAACAGCAAGGCTGCTGAAGGGTGTTCCCGTTGTGCAGACAGATGAGCCCGGTGAGCTTACAACACCTACAGGTGCGGCGGTGCTGACTGCTCTGGTTGAATCGTGGGGTACTCCACCAGTTTACAGAGGGCTTACCAATGGTATGGGTGCAGGAACCCGGGAGGGAAAGACAAGGGCAAATCTGCTGCGGCTGATAATTGCAGAAACCTCAGACGACTACTCCAACAGCAGCTGCATAAAAATTGAAGCGGTTATTGACGATATGGATCCGAGAATATGGCCGGTGCTGAATGACAGGATACTTCAGGCAGGAGCACTCGACTGCTACGCAAGACAGTGTCTTGGCAAGAAGGGCAGACTGGCAATGGAGCTTGTGGTGCATCTCGCGGAGAACAGAACAGACGCTGTTCTCGATGTGGTATTTACACAGTCAAGCACACTGGGAGTGAGAATCTCCAGCGAGAAGAGGGTGGTGCTGACCCGGGAGTTTAAGAAGGCTGTTACCGGTTACGGTGAAGTTTCAGTAAAACTGGGATACTACAAAAACAGACTGGTCAGCGCAGAGCCTGAATTTGAAGACTGTGCTGCGCTTGCAGAAGCTGCCGGGGTACCGGTGAAGGTTGTTCTGCAGGAAGCCAGGGGAAAGGCGGCAGAGCTTTTTGAACACTGAACAACTGCTTGAGGTGTTGAGAGCTGCAGGTATAAAGCCTGGTGAAGCTGTATCTCTGCTCCGTGGAGCGGGGCTGGATGACCTGGGTTTCTCAGTGGTTGATTCCCACCGTGGTGAGAGGCAGCCTCTGCCGGAGGTGGTGTTTGGCCAGGGTAAAACCGCAGAGCAGGTTGTCGCCATTACGGAATCTCTTTTCAAAAGAACAGGTTTGGCCATTGTATCCAGAGTGCCGGAAGGTTATGAGCTGTTTCTTCAGAAAGCTTTCCCTACCGGAAAGATGGATGCCCTTTCACGGATGTTTGTAGTGGGAGAGTACACCGGCTCATTCAAAACTGCAGGCTCGGTTGTGGTTGTTACAGCAGGAACCTCCGACCTTCCGGTTGCAGGGGAAGCGGTAATTGTCCTTGAGACAATGGGTGTTCCTGTAAAGCTGGCAGCAGATGTGGGTGTAGCCGGCATACACAGGCTTGGTGCCGTGCTGCCTGATATTTTGGCGGCATCTGTTTGCATTGCATGTGCCGGTATGGATGCGGCACTTGTAAGTGTTCTGGGCGGGCTGTTCCCCGGTCCTGTAATAGCACTGCCGGTGAGCACAGGTTACGGAGTTGCTCTGGATGGCTTCACAGCACTTTTTTCATCTCTCAGTTCATGCAGCCCGGGGGTAAGCGTTGTTAACATCGACAACGGGGTTGGTGCCGCTGCCGCGGCCCTGAGAATACTCAAACAGATTGCCTGTGAATAGCAGAAATTCAGGTGCTATTTTTCCTGCGGATATTGATTGACACTGTTGTCAGAAGGGGTTAAATTGCTGATATGGAAAGAGTAAAGCCCGTTTTAAGAAGAACTTTGTTCTGGGATGTCAGCTTTGATGGTATCGATTATGAGAGTAATGCACGCTTTGTGATCGGACGGGTACTGGGCAGAGGGAATTTTGATGACTGGAAGGAACTCTGCAGGTATTACGGGTTGGATAGAATAAGAGATGAGGCTCTTCAGCTTCGTTACATGGATAAGATTACGCTGAGTTTTTGCAAGGCAATATTCGACATCCCGGAAGAGAGATTCAGGTGCTGCAATACAGATCCGTCCATAAAGAAACTCTGGAATTACTGAAAGAATTAATGGTGCAGAAAAGCCTGCAGGATTTCTTTCTTGTAGGGGGCACAGCTCTGGCACTGCAGGCCGGACATCGTATTTCACTGGACATTGACATGTTCACTCTGAAACAGTTTGATTCGGGAGAACTGCTTGCAGAGTTGAAGACGCAGTTCGTTATCTCAGACGCAGCAGCAGGAAAGAACTCATTGAGTTTTGATGCCGCATGCAGTATGGGAAGCAACGATAGCTCAGTGAAAGTTGATCTTATCAGGTATTCATATCCATTGCTTAATCCGATTGAACTGATTGACGGAATCAGGATGCTTTCCATTGAAGATATCATAGCGATGAAACTATCTGCCATTTCTGGAAGGGGGGCAAAGAAGGACTTCTACGACATATTCTATCTGCTTCACAAATACAGCGTCAGGGAAATGTTCAGCCTTTTCAAAGCCAAGTATCCCGCAGTGAATGAATTCCAGATCATCAAGAGTCTCACATATTTTGATGATGCCGATCTGGAGCAGGACCCGCAGACAATGGAGAAAGTCAGCTGGGAAGAGATAAAAACAGTAATTACCCGAGAAATGAGAAGCTATACAAGCAGCCGGGAGTTATGACCGGTTCTGTCGCTGCTGCGGCACTGAGGATACGCAAATAGATTGCCTGTGAGGAGCGTGTCCGAGAATAGTACACTGGCATTTACATCCACATAATCGACCACAATACGCGCGTATTATCATTAAATAGCGTTCTCTCCGTGCT
>CAZRXU010000060.1:5730-15367 GCA_964604135.1 uncultured bacterium
TACTCAGGTTGCTCTCCGTGGTATCGCTCGGGACGCTCCTAATAGCAGTTATCAGGCGTTACAACACAGATCCATCCATACCGCAACTTTGGGATTACTGGAAAATTTCTATCGACAGGTCTGCAGACCTGGCATCGTATTACACCGGGGCGTTGACAGAAATGGCAAGGTAAGTTATAACACAATTATAACTAGGAGGAGAATATGATTAAGCAACTTCGTAAAGTGGGCAACAGCAATGCCTTAATCCTCGATAAACCTATTCTGGAACTTCTTGGTCTGGAGGAAAACGGACAAGTTCAGCTGACAGTTCAGAACGGACATCTTATTGTTACACCAGCATTTCCAAAGGTTGTTAAGTTCGAGGATATGGCTGAACAGCTGGAATATATTTTGAAGACGCGGGCTGTTGTTCTGAAAAGGCTGGCAAACTGATGCTGCCAGTTTCCTTTCTGCCTGTCGAGGTTGTGTTACATATCCACAGAAGGGTTGTTGATGAATTCGGCGGCGACTCGGGTTTGCGCGATCGAGGGCTTTTGCAGTCGGCAGTGGCCATGCCTCAGGCGAGATTTGCAGGGGAATATCTGCATACAGGTCTGGCCGAAAAGGCGGCAGCATACCACTATCATCTTTGTGCCAGTCATCCTTTCGTTGATGGAAACAAGCGAGTGGCTGTTGTCGCAGCCGAAGTTTTTTTGTTGTCCAATGGTTTTAAACTTGCCGCAAGTGACAGAGATCTGGAAGAAGTAACACTTGGAGTGGCAGGAGGCCGGTTATCTAAACAGATAGTTGTGGAGTTTTTTAAGCTTCATGCAGTCGAGGCTTAGCTGTAGGCGTTGCCGGATACAATTGCAGAAGAAGCATCTGCTCTGCTGCTACTGTTTGTTTATGAAGTCGCGCAGCAGCATGTAGTACTGTGTGTAGTCCTGTATGTTGTTGTGTGAGGCCTCGAGTACTGTGGCAGTCTCCAGAATATTCTTATCCAGTGCAGAGATGAGCCTGTAGGTTGATCTGGCTGGTATTACCTCATCGTTTTCCGCCATGATTATTAGCGTGGGCGCAGTAACCATGGGAGCCATCTGAGCGGAATCGTACTTGTCCGTCATAATAATTGCCATGGGGAAAATTGGGTAGATCATCTGAGCTATGTTAGCAAGACAGTCGTAGGGCTCTACAAGTACCAGTTTGTGTATATCTCTTTTTGTCGCGAGGAAAACTGCAACTCCTGTGCCCAGGCTTCTGCCGATAACACTGATGTTGCTGTGGTTTTCCGCCGCACGGTCGTAGATGGCAAGGGCATCGATGAACAGGTCTTTTTCTGTGGGGGAGCCGTCACTGTTACCGTAACCCCGATAGTTAATCATGTAGACGGCCTGTTTGTCCAGAAGGTACTTGAAGTCGTCAAGGCTCTCCTCTGGTCTCTCGGCGTTGCCGCCGAAGTAAATAACGGCATCCTCACTGTCTTCATTCACAACCCAGCCTCTTAGGGTAACCGTGCCGGACTGTATCTCGACAGTTTGCTCGGAAGTGGGCAGTACTCCCTGCGGGGGAAAGTAAAGAAACTTTCTTTGATTGAGGTAGAGGTATGCAGCAGTGGCCAAGTAGCCAACCGCCATTACAACCAGGGCAGAGGTAATAAAGGTGCTTGCCGGATTGCGTCTGGCGGCCTTTTTTGCTCTTTTTCTTGTTTTCTTCTTTGTTTTCCCTGTTTTATTAGTTTTCTTTGTCTTGCTGCTTTTCTTTTCAGTTTTCAAGGCTGCCATTCGCTGGAGGTTCAGAAGAGTTTACCGGTGTGAAGCTGCCGTCTTCGTTGAAGTTGAAGAGATTGGTTTCATCTGTACCGTAGTCGCGGTATGTGGTTACAGCAATTCTGCCGCTGGTGTTAACCGTAGCGATTTGTGATTCAAAGCCTTCAGAATTCCAGTAGTACACAAGCATGGAATCGGTTACCGTTCCGTTATCGGTGCAGCTCAAGAGATAACCCTGTATCTCATCGGAAGAATTCACTGTGAATAGAATCAGTGGAGACCGGTCTGGTACTGCTATGTACACAGGAAGAGACGATCCAAAGTATTCTACATTCCAGTGCCCCGAAAGCTGCAGTGGTTCGGAAGGCTGGGGAATACTGTCAAGGCATGAAAATACAAAGTTGTCGTCGATGGTTACAGGGGTATCGAAGACTGCCACACCGACAGAAAGCAGTGCGCAAATGATTAGTGTTGCCTGGAACAAACTGCCCCCTTCTGCTCTGCTGTTGTTTCCTACAGAATGTTGTAGTTGTTGAGTTTGATGGTACCGGACATTCCCTCCATGGTGAACAGATCCTGAACCTGGCCAACACCCCGGTGGTAGTAGTGGTCGGTTACGGCAGTACCGGAACCAATGGGTGCCGTTTCCCTTACTACGATGCAGTTCTTAAATGTTCCTGCAGGTACTGTTACGGTTTCCGAAAGACTGGTAACCTCGAGTTCAATCTGCGAACTGTCTTTTTTAAGCCAGGTATCACCAAGGGTGACAGGGAACCTCAACAGGATATCGTATTTCAGGGTGGTTGTGTCTTTGTAGCATCTCAGGTCATCATCTGTTTTCCGGAAGTAGTCGTACAGAGTGTCTACAGCTGTCCATGACGAATCAGGTGTTGTGGTTGTGATTGATCTGACGGCTCTTCGTTCGTATACGGAGAAACCGCCTGCGTGTTGCATAACATCGGTGATTCTTGCATCGTATGAACCGGTCCAAGTGCCGGTTGTATCTCCTTTTGTTCCTATCCAGTCACCGGAGGTATCAATGATCCACCAGTTGTTTACTGTAAGGGGAAGCCAGTCGCCCGGCTCGCTGGGCCCGGTTGTGTCGCTGCCGCAGGCAGCCAGCAACAGAAAACTGAAAGCCGCTGTAGCCAAAAAAAGCTTGTTCAATTGAAACTCTCCTTTCAGAAGTATTCCTGTTTCCTGATGTCTTCGTAAAATATGAGGTTTTCGGCGTCAATGCAAAGCTGTCAGTCAATAGATTCTTTCCTGTAGGTTTCATCTATGGTCAGGATCGTCAGCAAACTGATGAGCGCGCTTGCAGAAAGATACCATCCCAGGGAAAGATTGTTGTGTGTTGTGTGCAGAAGCCAGGTTGCGGCCATAGGCGCAGTACCACCGAAGATGGCAAAACTGATGTTGTAAGCAATACTAACAGCACTGACACGAATATTTCGTTTGAAGAGCTCTACCATTACCACCCCAATCGTTCCCATAAAGAGACCGATGAAAACAGCAAAGAGACTCTGACCGATAAGTGCGTGAAACGGAACATCACTGAGCATAAGACGATACAGAGGCCAGGAGAACAGGGTAAGGCCCCCTGTGGCGGTGAGCAGCAATGGTTTGCGACCCACTTTGCTGGAAAGACGAGCCGATAAAGGTATGGCCAGCATAGTGATGAGCAGCGCAACAGAGTTGATCTCTAGTGTGTACTGTTTGGAATCGTGCAGAAACTGCTGCATCCAGATTGGGTTGTAGATAAACACAGTGTAGAAACCCACGGCAAAAGGCAGGTTGATCAGGAAAACCTTTATGAATGGAGAGCGGTATTTCCGGAAAACCTCGGCTACAGGTGTGGCAGATGGAGTGTTTTCTTCTGTGGCATAAGATTCCGGGAGGTGTTTTCGTATCATAATGCCGATGAATGCAATAAGTGATCCCATGGCAAAAGGAATACGCCAGACCCAGCCTGAAACGCTGTCACGGGGGAACAGTGCGAAGATGGCTGTTCCAACCAGGCTGCCCAGTAAAACGCCGAAGACTGTTCCAATGAAAGGTACAGCTGCAGCGAATGCCCGTTTTTTGTGATCGGAAAGCTCTGCAAGATAGATGATGGAACCTGTGTGCTCTCCCCCTACAGACAAGCCCTGAAGCATTCTCATCAGCACCAGCAGGACAGGGGCAAAGATGCCGATGGTTGCATAGGTGGGCGATAGGGCAATAACAAGAGAAGGGAAGGCCATAAGGAAAATGGATGTGGTCAGCACTTTTTTTCTGCCAACATGATCACCGAGGTATCCAAAAATGAAGGAACCCATGGGACGCATAAGAAAGCCAATGGCAAATGCCGCAAATGAGGCGACAAGAGAAATGAAATGGTTTTCTGCCGGGAAGAAGTTTTTCGCAATAATCAATGCAAAAAATCCATACACAGTAAAGTCAAACCACTCCAGAATCTCACCGACAAGCCCGGCGATATAAAGTTTTCTTCTCATAGCAGCTTGTTCCAAAGTTACTCCTTCAAAGCCCTGTATTACAGGAAGTTATTCGTTGCTCGCGTGTTCACTGAAATCAGCCGAAACAGTGTATTCGATCAGGCATTATCTGAGCGAATCCCGATGCTGACCGACTTCGAGTTTAGGAAATCATAGTGTTTTCAGGCGGCAAAGCAAAACTGTTCTGTCAACTGTTTTTCACAGGCAATTTGCCGGATCTGTTTGAGTTTATATATTACCTTATCAACTGTTTCACAGTTTTTAACTACCGGTGCTCAACCGGTATCAGGAAGGGAGGTTCAAATGATTCTTAAGTATTTCAGCCGACAGGGGTGTCGGGCGTTCTAGCCTCCCTGCCGGAATTTCACTTTCAGTGTGTTCCGGCACTTTCCCAAAATCACAGCAGGGCAGGCGGGCGGTCGTGCACAGGTTGAGACACTGTGTTCCCAGGGAGGGAGCCTCTGTCGGTCTGTTGTGTTATCCGGGGTAGTCAATACTTACAGCTGTAATTTAGTTAAGTGATTGGAGATATATGAGCTCTGAACTTATTTACAGAGATTACAATGATTCCTGTGCAGAAGCCGTTGCTAAGATGTGGAAGCAGAGCAGGCCCGGGTGGCCTGCAGGTTTCTTCGGCCCTTCAGAGGTAACTGTGGAATCGGTAATGCAGGATGAGAGGGTCAGCGGAAAGCTGTTTACCGAACTGGCTTTTGCAGGGGAGAGGGTTGTGGGTTACTGCAGAACAAGCCCCTACGGAATAGAGCTTGATGCTTCTTACGTAGACCTGCTTAATGTGGTTCCGGATATGCACGGCAGAGGAGTGGGTAAGGCGCTGCTGCGCAGTGCTGTTAAGAGGTCTGTGCAGTATGGGATGAACCGTATAGATCTGCACACATGGCCTGCCAACATGAAAGCTGTGCCTCTTTACAAGAAAACAGGGTTCTTCTGGGTACCCGAGAGCATGGTGTACATGCAGAACTACATACCATATTTGCTGGGAAGAGAAGAATTTCTGAACTTTCTTCAGGGGGAAGACTGGTACAGTTGCTTCAAAAGGGCTCTTGCTGTTGAACCGGACACGCAGAAAACCCCGTCTGGAAGAGAGATTTTCCGCTATGAATTTGCTCGTGGCGGTGATTCATTTGTTGCAGAGTTCGACAGGAAAGGTCGGTGTATCTCGAAGATGGAATATCCCGGTTTCAGTGCTGGGCTGTCTGTGGACAGGTGTTCCGAGTTCTTTACAGGAAGGCCGTACACAGTCAGTCTTTCCGGTAGCGGTTTCAATGCGGATACCGTTGCTGTAGCCGGTGATCCGTCACTTAAGGTTGTGGCTGTTACACCAGACAGCTTTGCCGTAACACCTCTTCCTGTTCAGATGCCAAAAACGGAACGGGAAGCGGCAGACAGGGTATCTGTTTCCGTGAACGGTGTGAAACTGGGTATTGGCATGGTTGGGGTGGAAGAGGTTGCTCTGCACTCTGCCCCTGTTTACTTTGTGCTTCCCGGAAGCAGTACACTGAAACTCGGGCTGAAGAAGCTCGCTGGTGTTTCCTCTATCTCAGTGAAATACGCCATTGATAACGGGGAGTTCCTCTCTGTACCGGTTCAACTGAGCGAAGACATATACCAGAGCTTTGCCATTGATCTGCCTGATCTTGCAGATGGAATACACACTGTTTCTGTAAGAACCTGTGAATCCTGCTACATGGAAACAGTGGTTCTGGTGGTTGGCTCGTACACAGGGGAACCGGTCGCCTTTGATATTCGCCGTGAAGCTGTGATAGTGGGTGGCAGCAGTGCCCTCTCCATCAGAAGAAAGGGCGCAACCTGTATTTTGCGCAGCCGAGGGGTACACGGTAACACGGAAGTATCCGGATGGTTTTCCCTTCGTGCAGGGCCGCCCAATGGTGATCTTTCAGGTCAGAACTACACCATTGAGCTAAACGGAAATGAAGTTACCGCGTCTGCGGCGTGGCCTTCAAGGCCGGGAATGACATACAAACTGCTTTTGCGTCTCGATCCTGCCGGGTATACAGAATCAGCGGGAAGTGTTCACAACGGCACAGATACAGAGCAGTCGGTGTACTTTTACGCAAGATACGGTTCAGGTATGAGTAGCAGGCACAACACGATTCTTGTTCCCCTGTCGGATGGTCTTTTGGTTGAACCGGAAGTAGGAAATCAGATTCCCGACTGGGGGGAAGATCTGTCTTCTTCAGCATCATGGCTTGGCGCCCCCTGGATCGGTTCCGCAGGCAAAGAAACGGCATCCATGGTTTACTTCCCCAGGTGGGAAGAGATAAGGTATTCCGGCCCTGTTACCGCGAAAGCTGAACTGGCTGCCGGAAGAACAATGCAGTCTCCTGCACTGAGGCTTCTCTCTATTCAAAGCTCACCGGATCGGTTGATGGCCAGGGCGGAAAGCCTTGGCTGGGAGGTTGGAAACTGGAGAGACAGGGTTCCGTTCCTCAAACACAACCTTGGGCCGGTGATGCTGTCAGGAAGTGAGGTAACTCTTACACACCCGCTGTGCGGCGAGCGTGAAGGTGCAATTTCTGCAGGGAAGCAGACGATCTGCAGCGGCAGGATAAAGGCCGGTTCTGTAATTTCTGGTGTGCTGCAGGGGAAAGGTGCCGTTGATGTACTTCTTTCCGTTGCAGGAAGAGACACGCTGGTTCCCGTTTACCTTGTAAACAGAGGCGGCAGTGTTAAACTGGAGAGAAACAGCGAAGGAATACTCAGCCTTGAGAGCGGAAGGGTTGCGGCGCTTATCGACCCCTCTGCCTTCGGGCATGTGTTTTCTCTGAAACTCGATTCTGAGGAGTTTCTTATGGCTTCTCATCCGGAGCCTTCAACATTTGCATGGGAAAAACCGTGGTACGGTGGAATACACCCCAGTTTGCGGGGGAAAACTGGTAGCCCGTACCCCATGGATAAACAGAACCCCGAAGTGGAGGAGTACTGCGTTGAACGGCACGGAGTTGTGGAGAGAGGCTGGCAGATGAGCTGGAAAGTAAACCACAAGAAATACGGCTCGGTACTGCTGAGGTGGAGAGCTGGCCTTGTGCCTGGTGTGCCAGTACTCAGAACTTCACTTGAATGCACATCTACTGGTGGCAAAAGCACTGACGGCAGTGTTGAATTGAGGGGCTTTCTTCAGCCTGGCGGTTCTGTTGAAGGAGCTGTACTTACCTGCGACAGCATGCCCGGTCTTGTTCAGGGACGCTCTCACTCCGGGGCCTGGACTGACATGGGCAGATGGGGCCGAATGCAGCGGGATGAGTTCTTTGTGGAAGCCTGCGCCGAAGGTGGTGTTTTCTTCGGGGAAGATTTCGGGGAGGCAGGTTGCGTTTTCAGCGTATCTGAATCTACGAACAGAAACAGGAAGCTGACTGTAACATGGGTATTCGGAAATTCATCTGAAGACGCGGCTGTAGCGGAAGTGTTCCGGGCCCACAATATGCCCTGACACCTTTGAAACGGCGGCTGGATTTTTTACCGGATCAACTTCGGTATTTTTGAAGCGGCGTAAAGCGGAATGCTGAGAACACTGCCTGCTGCTGAGAAATTCCAGCCGCCGAGTTTTATAGACAGTTTTGGACTGTACTTCTTTCTGAAGACTGAAAGAGATTTTGAACGGGTGTTTCGTCCGGATTTTACCTCAACCGGAACAGCACCCAGGTTGCCGTCAAGCAGGAATTCTATCTCTGAGTTTCTTTCTGTCCAGCAGTGGAGTTTTCGCAAACCATTGGCTGTGAGTTCCTGAGCAACAGCATTCTCTGCCACCCAGCCTTTGTAGAAACCCGGGTTGAACACCCTTGAATCTTTCAGTGGTATTCCGGCCATGTATCTTAAAATGGCTGTGTCGTGAGCATAGAGTTTGAAGATAGACTGTTTCGTCCAAACTGATACTGGTGTTTCCCCACGATTAACCACAGGTACAAGGTTTACCATTCCTGCTTTCCGGAGCCAGGAAACTGGCCCTTCAAAATCACGGTAGCTTTTTTTGCCGGGTATGACTCCTTTGAACCTGAATCTTTTCGAATTACCATCCAGGTTTCTGCCGAGCTGGGAAGGAAGACTGGTCCATACCCTTTCGATGTGCAGAGCGTTCTCCCTGCCCGAGTGTTTGGCAATGTCTGCAACCCAGCCTTCTACAAGATTCTCGTGGACGGTGCGGACAGCATTGTAAGCTGCCAGTTTTCCCTGGTGAAGGGTGCTACAGTATACTTTTATCGCTTCCGGCATTCCGCCTGTTGCAAGATAGTTCCCGTACAACTGCCAGATTCTGCTGTGAACTGCTTCAGAGTAAGGTTTTTCCGGAGTGGCTTCACTCAGCATTTCGGCAGCTCTGTTCTGTTCCAGGGCAAGCAGAAATTCTTTGAAATCAAGTGGATCTACATTCAAGGTATCAATCTTTCCCACAGGAAACGATTCATGGGAAAGATGTACACCGAGAAGTGAACCGGCGGCGGCAACAAAGGTGCCGGGCATCAGCTCACAGAAATATTTTAGAGAAGCAAGTGCAGGAGGACAGGCCTGGATTTCATCGAGAATAATAAGGTCTCTGGTTGTATCTATGGTTTTGTTCGCAACAAACTCAAGTTCCTGCAGAATGTGGTTGGGATCAAGATTCTCTTCAGTAAAAGCTGCTCTTGCGGCACTGTTCATTCTGAGATCAAAATAGTGAGTTACCGGGAAGGACCGGGCAAAGAGTTCTTTAAGAAGATAGGTCTTTCCTGACTGTCTTACTCCCTTCAGAAGAAGAGGCTTCCTGTCTGGATCTGTCTTCCACCGCTGCAATTCCTGTTCTGCTTTGCGTCTCATGATCTGATTATGAAGGAACAATTTTTCCTTGTCAATGAAAAGGTGCAAGACTATCAACTTTTTGCAGGGAAAAAGTATGAAGTTTAACAACTTTTTACAGGTAAGTTCTAAACAGACGGCTACGCACAAGTTCTATAACTGGTTAGTTGTAATCCCTGTACTTTTGACATATGACAGCGTATGTGCTCTCGTTTATTCATGATTATTACTTTGGACACATACATAATGTATCAAGCACTTAGAGGCTGCAGGGGTGCGTCTTTCTATATACTTCAGCTTGTGCGCAGTGGAAGATTCCAGATTGCCATCTCAAATTCCACTTTCCCCGAATACGAGGATGTGCTGACGCGACCTGAATCTCTGAAGAAATTCGACCTTGCAAGAGAAGATGTAACGAAGTTTCTCCGGTATATAGCTTTTGTAGCAGAAAAGTATGATCCACATTTTCTGTTCAGACCAAATTCGAAAGATGACAATATGTTTGCAGAGCTGGCTGTGACCAGCAACAGCAAATTCCTTGCTACGAGCAATACAAGGGATTTTCAGCACAGTGACTTGATATTCAAG